>CAZJIN010000352.1:0-3717 GCA_964545955.1 uncultured Sediminispirochaeta sp. | reverse complement strand
GTCGTTCTCCGGAAAAAGTGAAACCCCCATATCCACAATCCCGGCGAGGGTTTGAATGAGTTCCCTGTTCTTCAAGGCCCGAGCCTTTAGTTCGAGAAATTCCTGCCGCCTCAGTTTTTGGGAGTCAAAACTCGATAAAACGGCCAGTGCGAGATCGGATTGGTCGTTTTGAACGAGAAGATCAAGATAGAGCTCCATAACCGAGTCTCTCGTGTTGTATTGGAGGGGAACTCCGCTCAATGCACGGGTGAGCAGCGGTATTGCTTCATCGTATTTCTGTTCCCGGGAAAGTAGAACCGCCTTATAGTAGAGGGCGCCGGGATTCTGAGGCCAAAAGACCAGGGCGGGTTCGACAAAATCGAAGGAATCCCTTAGTTGTGCAGGTCCTCCCTCGTTGTGTATCATCTCAGTGTATCCAAGGGAGAGTTCCCTATTTAACCTCGTGAACTCCGAATCATCGGCGCTTACAACGGACGGAAAAAAAGAAAGTGCCGTCACAACCGCGACAAGCGCATACGGGACCTGTCGGTATGAGAAAAATCTACCGAGGCTTCTCCTCTTTCTCAAATGGACCGTCTTGTTCCGCTTCATTCTCACCCTCCGTGCTCTGTATAGGTTCATCGGGACTGATGATCTCACCCTTCAAACTGGTCACTGAGGTTCTTTCGGAAAATCCCAGAAGTTTACGGATCTCGGTATCTTCAAGGGTCTCTTTCTGTACCAGCGCCTTGGCGAGTGTTCTCAGCTGATCAATGTTTTCCTTTAGAATTCTCCTTGTATCGTTTAAACACTCATTGAGAATTTTTTTGATCTCCCCGTCGATAAGTCGAGCGGTATCATCTGAATAATCCTTGTGCTGGGCAATCTCCTTGCCGATAAAAATCGGTTCATCTTCCTGACCAAGGGCCATAAATCCAAGGGCACTACTCATGCCCCATTCCGTCACCATTTTCCTGGCGATATTTGTAGCTTGCTCAATATCGTTCTTCGTTCCGGTGGTGGTCTCATGATAAATCAATTCTTCCGCCACATAACCACCCATGGAAATCTTTATTCTGTCGGTTAGCCAGCTCTTGTTCCTCGAATAGGAGTCCTTCTCGGGAAGGCTCATCGCAAGGCCCAGGGCTTGTCCATGGGGAATAACGGTCACCTTGTGGAGGGGGTCCGCGTGTTTCAAATGATAGTGCAGCAACGCATGACCGGCTTCATGATATGCCGTCGCCTCTTTGTCCTCGGGGTTGATAACCCTGCTTTTTCGAGCTATTCCAAGCAGGATCTTGTCCCTGGCCTCTTCAAAATGACTCATACCGACCTCGCTGAGATCCATTCTTGCCGCGAACAGCGCGGCTTCATTCACCAGGTTCGCGAGATCTGCACCGGAAGTGCCCGGAGTCGCCCTCGCGATCTTGTTGAGATCCACATCGGTTTGAAGGTGGATTTTGCCGGTGTGGATCTTCAGGATTGCCTCGCGTTCCTGTACATCAGGCATATCAACCACTACCTGACGGTCGAAACGCCCCGGTCTCAATAATGCGGGATCAAGTACATCGGGTCGGTTCGTAGCAGCTAGAATAATGACCCCCTCCTGGGTATCAAAACCGTCCATCTCGACCAACATCTGGTTGAGGGTCTGTTCACGTTCATCGTGTCCGCCGCCGTAACCGGCTCCACGGGTCCTTCCCACCGCGTCGAGCTCATCTATGAAGAGAATACAGGGGGCACTTTTGCGTCCCTGTTCAAAAAGGTCGCGCACTCGACTTGCACCGACACCGACAAACATTTCAACAAAATCCGATCCGGACATATGGAAAAAGGAAACCTCCGCCTCTCCCGCGACCGCCTTTGCCAAAAGGGTTTTACCCGTACCAGGCATTCCGATCAGGAGCACCCCCTTGGGAATCTTCGCGCCTATCTTTGTGAATTTTGTGGGGTTTTTAAGAAAATCCACCACCTCCTGTAGTTCATACTTTGCCTCAGCTTGACCGGCAACCTCTGAAATGGTTATTTTCTCGGTTTTTTCCAGGTATTCCTTGGCCCTGCTCTTCCCAAAGGAGAAAGCCTTGTTGCCTCCCCCCTGGACTTGACGAAACATAAACCAGAAAAATACGAGAAATAGAATCCATGGAATCAATTCTAGAAAAACTCGTCCAGGGGACAGCCCCTTCGTTCCTCCGGAGATATTTACGTTGTGTTCACGCAGAAGAGCGAGAAGATCATCATGATAATAGGGGATTTCTGTCTTAAAAACATTCATCTCCCCCCCGGGACCGCTCATGGTGCCCTGGATTAAGGTATTGTCCAGGATTTTAACTGAGGAAACCTGGTTATTTTCTACATAGGTGAGGAACTGCGAATAGGGTATCTCATTAGACGGTTCCCCTCCGCTGAACATGAACATCACCACGAAAAGAAATATCAGGGTTACTAAAAATAGAAGAGCAAACCTGTTCTTCCCAAAATCAAATTTGGGAGAATTCGGTTCTTTGTTCTTGTTGTTTTCTTCACGCACGCTTATACTCCAGAATAGTTTCGAAAAAGAGGTTCATACCTCACTATTCGAACTCAAATGTATACTCTATTGCCCCCGGCCAGTTTTCTACGGCATATATTCCGGAAATTACACGAAAATATATCCCCTTCACCACCGCCACGGCAAGGATCCCCCTCCGGTCTTCAAGAATCACCACCTGATATCCCCCGTCCTCCGGGATTCCGATATCGTTGAGAAGTGATTTTATCCTCTTGTGACCGGAAATCAGAATGATGGAATCCCCGTCCCTTCTGGAACGAAACACACACGGCTTATACTCCGGACCGGTAAAAATCTTAAAACCCCTGTGTGCGAAATCCCTGTCTCCAGAATTCTCATACTCATATACGCCTGTTGTCCCGGCCCCGGTATTCCCGTTAAAAACTCTACATCGCAAGGAATTGCCGATCCTGCACACCCCCGGCTGTACTAGACTAAGATACCGTTTTTTTCGTTCAGGGACAATAACCCTGCTCCAAAAAAGCTCCCTTCCAAGCTTTTCCATCCTCAAACCATGTCCTGAACCGTACAGGTGCCTATCCTCTATAGAAGCATGTCCACATAGTTCCTGCAAAAATCCGTAGGGAAGCCTTTCCCGCTCTTCCGGATACCAGCGGTTGTAGAGCCTGTAAAGCAGCTGCATCCTGTAGTACATGGGTAGGGCGAAGAACTTCCGGTGGTCATAGCGGACGGTCTGTTCTCCCGTGACTGGAACGGGCAACTTCGGTGAATTGTATTCCAGCGCTTCCATAACCCTTCGCATCTTTGACGAAAACTGTTCCAGACTGGTATTCAGAGAGGGAAACGTCTGCAGCACCGCGGGAACGATCCTTCGACGAATAGAATTGCGCAGGTAGTCCGTTGAGTCGTTGGTGGAATCAACCGAATAGGAGATGTTCTTCAGGGAAAGTAGTTCGAGGATCCGTTCTTTTTTTATCTTCAGCAGCGGTCTAAACACCGTACCGTCGAGGGTTTTCATTCCGGTGAGTCCCTCTACCCCCGCGCCCTGAAAGACGCGCATGAGCAGGGTCTCCGCCTGGTCGTCCTGTGTGTGGGCCAGGGCTATTGCTCGACTACCCGTGCACTGTCTGATCTTTTCAAAGAACTGAACCCGTCGGTTTCGTGCCGCGGCTTCAAGACCACCATGGTAAGCCGATTCTTCCGTCAGAAGTCCCGCGGTCAGACAC
>CAZJIN010000351.1:0-3719 GCA_964545955.1 uncultured Sediminispirochaeta sp. | reverse complement strand
GCTACCAAGGACGGCAAGTTGAAGGCCATGCAGGCCGAGCTGATCTCCGATTCCGGGGCTTATGTAATGCTCAGTCCCTGGGTCCTTCTCTATTCCACGGTGCATTCTACCGGGCCCTATTTTATTCCGAATGTCAAAGTCGACGCCTACTCGGTTCTGACGAACAATGTAATGACCAGTGCCTTTCGCGGATTCGGCGGTATGCAGGTGGCCTACGCCTACGAATCCCAGATGGATGCCCTCGCGAGGAAACTCGGGATGGACCCTGTGGAACTGCGCAGGAAGAACTTTTTTAAGCGCGGCGACCAGACGGCCAATTTTCAGCCGATCCCCTCGGATGTAATGCTCGACGAGGCGATGGACAGGGCACTGGAATCTCTCGGTCCGAAGTCCGAACCCTCCGCTCCTCACAAAAAAATCGGACGCGGCATCGCCTGTTCCTGGCAATCCTACGGTCGAATGACCTACCTCCACGACACTGCCAGTGCCTGGGTAGGACTTGAGATGGACGGCAGTGCCGTCGTTCGTTGTGGTATACCCGATCTGGGGGGCGGTCAGCGTGAGTCTATACGGGCTATCGCCGCTGAACTCCTGGGAATTCCCCTCGATGAAGTGCACGTGCATTCCACCGATTCTCAAGTCACACCCCTCGCGGGTACCGTGACCGCCACCAGGGCACTGTTCATGTCCGGAAACGCGACAAAGTTGGCCACGGAAAATGTCCGCGCGACCATCCTCGACAAGGCCGCCGAAATGCTCGGCGTCGATGCGGATGAACTGGACATAAAGGACAAAGTCGTCTCTTCCCTTGCTCAAACGGATAAAAAAATCGATCTGGTCAAGGTGATCCGCCGTTGCGCCGCGGAGGGTATCTCCATCCAGAGCCTGGACACCTTCAAAGCGGCTTTTACCGATGAAATCAAGACCAACGTCATCAAGGACCCGGTCTACAACGACTGGACCTTCGGCGCCCAGGCGATAGAGGTCGAAGTCGATACTGAAACCGGGCAGGTGGATGTGCTGAAACACACTTCCGCCCAGGACATCGGCAAGGCTATCAACGTAAAACGCGCGGAGGGACAGATGGAAGGCGGGGCGGCCCAGGGGCTTGGGTTCGGTCTGATGGAAGATTACCTCGAGGAAAAGGGTATTCCCACCACCTGGAACCTGACCGAATACCTCGTCCCTACCAGCAAGGATTTTCCCGACAGCAAGTCGATCATCCTCGAATCCGGATCGGGCAAAGGCCCCTTCGGCGCCAAGGGAATCGGAGAACCTTCAATCACCGCTACAGCGCCCGCCCTGGCCAACGCCATCCGGGATGCCGTAGGGATAGAAGTTCCCCACATCCCCGCCACCCCCGAACGGGTGTATTGGGAGATCAAGAACAAGAAGTAAGCTTCCCTCGAAGCTTCCCGCGGTGAGCTGCAGCCATGTTTGACGACGGGCTTGCCGGCCATATTTTCGAAAAAAGTATAAAGAGAAAGGGCGCCGTTTTCGGCGCCCTTTTCATTCTCCACTGCGGTCGACCACAGTGACGTTGTCGCAACGCCTTACTAGTGGTTCCAGGCAAGGCCGCCACGCAAGCCCAGTCGTACCGGCGACATTTCCCCGTCGTTATCCGTTACGACAGGCGGTATTGGGACTACTGTGATACCCAGGCGAGTCACAAATCTCAGATCCTTGCCCACCGGCAGACCTCCTTCGAGTCCAAGCTCGAATATCGGTCCTACAGGATCTTCAGCGAGAACCGCCATATTCTCGCCATCGGGATTCTTTATTTGAATGTCCCCCCCGCCGGCAGCTATACCCGCCCCGAGCTCTATTCCTAACTCAGGGCTGTTCTCCCCGCTGCCCAGGGGAAAGCGATAGCCGTGTTTTAGCATTAAAAAGCCGGAGGCCGCCATCAAGCCTTCTACGGTGCACGGTGTCACCCCGCTCTCACCGACGTACGGAAATTCATATTCTCCAAGGTAAAAATTGGCTATCAGACCAAACTCATACCCGTAATAGAAGCCCCCATCACGCGGAACGTTCACCCCGTTGAAGTGGCGTAAATCAATCCCCGGCATTATCAAAGTTTTATTTTGTCTGTTATCCTCAGGGCCAAACTCAAGATCATAGAAGCCCATAGTCAGACCGTAGGAAGGAGAGGCTATCCGCTTCATCCAGCTCTCTTTCCCAGTATCCTCGGATTGCCCAAACACCAGACCCACTGTTCCTCCGAGAAAACATACTGCCAGTACTAGTAGAACAATTTTACGCATGATTCCGCTCCTTTTTTCATTTTTCCATAGACAACAAAAATGTATGCACCATTTTCTTCGATAAGTATAACATGAGAACAATTAAAGAAAAGTAAATTTTGTTATTCTACGGGCCCTTCTCTCCATGATCGGAGTCTCCTCATGATCGGAGCGGGGAAGTCCTGCTACTGATCTCCCCATAGAATCCGAACGCCCACGGTGGGGGAATAGGAGAGGAACGCGTCGCCGAGTCCTCCCTCTCCCACACTTGCGATCACCTGGTAGCCCGCGTAGATGGTGGGGTGAAAGAAGGTCAGCGGGAGGCTCGCTTCCAGGGTGGCTTCACCGTACACGGCAAAGCTACCCTCCCGCAGTCTCGGGTCCTCCGAAGCATCATCGGTCACACCGCCGACTCCTGCATAGATAAGGGCAAGGACATTGAGGGGATCCTGAAAAATCCGGTACCCGGATATGACCCCACCAAAGCCGCAGGACAGACCCTGTTCTTCTTCACCATTTTGAGTGAAACCAATGCCGAAACCACCAGCGACCCTTCCGTCATGTTCGATGCCGTAGCCCATGCCTCCGACGTAGTCAAGCCGGTCCGCGGTGGATGAAAAGCCCGGGTCATCCTGGGACTCCCAGGGATAGGCGTTCTGCTGACTGCCCCAGTAGGCGCCTCCGGCACCATCGCCGAAGAGAGCTGACGGAAGTACCGCGGCGGTCAGCAGTAGAACTTCGACGGCAATAAAAACTGTATGGTATTTGTTCATTTCATTCCTCCTGAAAATAAATCCATGTATCTGATACGCGGCGCGAAGAAGCTTCTGTTAAGCGCCGTGTCTTTTTACTGAAACACCACGGGGTGTTGATTCTGTCACCCCTTATGATATTTTTTTCCATGAATTCCAAAATAATGTATAATGCTAGAACTGTTCCGAGGCTGACCGGGTAGTACCTGGGTCTCCGCCCTTCACGTGGTGGTCACGATGCAGGTCTTAGGGCTGGTACCTCACGTTGTTTCGGGGATCGGTTCCGGAGCAGGGGGGGAAAGGCGGAGGGGGAGCGGATTTTTTTTAAAAAAAAGGACTGGAATCCAGTTATAACCCTGAGATGGTGTCCCGGGCCCTACATGATGGGCTCACCGCGACTTTCCTCACAGGCTACTGCCTGGTCCTACGAGGTAAAGAGTGTTGATACCACCGGGCGGCTACTTCAAGAGGAGCATTCAGTGAGTAGTTCCCGCGTAGGGACATCCTATAGTGCGTCGGTGAGTCCGTTATTTTGGATCACCCTTTTGTACCACCCCGCTGAGGATTTTGGAATACGTTCACCGGTCTTATAATCCACGTAGTGGAGACCGAAGCGTTTATCATAGCCCTGGGACCATTCGAAGTTGTCCAGAAAGGACCAGACAAAATACCCCTTGAGATTGACACCCTCGGTGATAGCCTGACGGCATTCCCGTATGTA
>CAZJIN010000350.1:0-3727 GCA_964545955.1 uncultured Sediminispirochaeta sp. | reverse complement strand
GAAGCTGACGTGGTTGCCTACGATGATAAAGGGAGGTTCCACGTGTTTCACCGATTCGTTTTCGATTATGCTTATGTTGTATCTCTTTTTGAGAAAGCTCAGGATGTGTGGTTTTACCAGCCAGACGAACCATTTCCGGGGCGTGATGGTTTTCTTTTTTCTACGCATGATGCTCCTCCCCCTCCAATTGTATATATACGAACACGCAGGGGCAAGAAAAACCCCATTTTTTTACATGGGCGTTTTTTTACATGAGCGGGTGGAGAAGCCCTCCGTCAATCACAAAGGAGTGGCCGTTCACGTATCCCGCCGCCGGGGAGAGGAGAAATACCGCGGATTTCCCGAATTCCTCGGGTTCGCCGTATCTCCCAAGGGGTACGTCGGCCTGTCTTTTCTTTCGGACCGTCTCGACAGGCTCCCCACTCTGCTCAGCCGCCGCGATATCGAGGTTCTTGAGTCGGTCGGTGTTGAAAAAACCGGGAATGATATTGTTAACCCGAATCCCGAAGGGGGCGAATTCCCGGGAGACGGTCTTCATGAGGCTCACCACTCCCGATCGCATCACGTTGGACAGTATCAACGTCGGAATCGGCTCCTTCACCGAGATGGAGGTAAGCGTTAGAATCGAGCCTCCCCCGTTTTTCTTCATGACCTCCGCTGTTTCACGGATGAGCCGGACCGCCGAAAGGAGGGTCAGCTGAAAGGCCTTTTCCCACTCATCATCGTCAAAATCGGCGAATATTCCCGCAGGCGGACCTCCTGCATTGACCAGGACTCCATCGATAGTACCATAGATGTCAACGGTGGACTCGACCCACCGACCGATGGATTGTCCGTCCCGCATATCCAGGGAGAATCCCCGCACCCGGCTGCCCGTCTTATTCTGCAGAGTCTCCGCCGCTGCGGTGATGTCCTCCTCCGAGCGGCTGCCGATAGAGAGCCGTGCCCCCTCCTGCGCGGCGATCCTGGCGGTCTGATATCCCAGACCACGGCTCGCCCCAGCAACCATGATGACCTTGTTTTTCAATCCCAGATCCATGGAGAACCTCCTTCAGTTCGTAGTTGATCTTCCTTACTCTCCCATTGTAAGCCCGGATTCACCCCTGACGCAAGGGAAGGTCAGCAATTCGGAATTGCTGAGGGAAGATAACCCCTTTAGTTGATGGGGGATGAACCACCCACTGTTGCAAAAATACCGGTTTGGTGATAGCAGTAAAAGGGTGTACGTATCTAGGGTGGAAAAAATTATCGATCAATACCTCGTTCACCGGAGGGATATCTTTGTTTTTCCTTCGGAAGTGGCGGGGGAATACCTGTTGCGCAAGGCGGTGCTGCAGTCCGAAGGAAGGGCGATCCGCAGTGATCGCTTCATCTCATGGGACCGGCTGAAGGAATGGGAGTTTTCTCCGTCCCGTGAGAGGATTCCCGCCAATACTCTCTACAGGACCCTTTTTTCCATTTCCCTGCTGGAGGAACACGCGCGGAAAGGCCCCCTGATGAAGGTTCTGCCGGGTCAGGGAAACGGGGCGGATCCTTCGGTTTTTCAGAACCAGCTGGCCGCGATGCTGCCGCAGCTCCAGAAAGCCGTGCGGCTGCTCGACGAGACGGGGCCCGGTTTTCCCCAGGAGCTGGGGGAGGATCTTCGATTTATGTATCGGCGATACCTGGATTTTCTGGAAAAAAACGAACTCTTCGAACCGGCCTATATCGCCCCCGGCAGGGGCGATTCCCAGTGGCGTTATCATATTTTTTACCCGGAACTGATCGAAGATTTCGATGAGTTCCGTCATCTCATTGAGGAAGGGGAATGTTTTTTCGTGTATTTCCCCGTGAACGACGGTGATTCGGATGATGTCGACGGGCACGAGCCAGGATTCGACGGTGACTCCACCGACCGAGGTCCGATCCTGCGTTTTGAAAACGCCCGGCAGGAGCTGCACCACCTGGTTACGCGGATACACCGGCTCCTCGAATCGGGGGTGCATCCCGCGGATATCGCGATAAGCCTAGCGGACTACGACACATGGAAGCCCTTTCTCGAAGAAGAGGCCCGGATCCGGGAGATACCCCTGGATTTCAGGGCGGGTCGAAGGCTGACCGAGTATCCCGCGGGGCTGCTTTTTCAGAGAATCGCCGACCTCTTCAGAACGGGGATGGCCCTTGATCAACTCAAGCAGCTTGTTCTGGAACGGGGCTACCCGTGGCGGGAAAGGGAGGGGCTGGAAAAACTGGTCCGCTTCGGGGTCGACCATTTTTTTATCAGAAACGGGAAAAGCGGCGGTGCCGGACCCGACACGATGTCATCGAAATTGAAGGCGGCGGGGGCTTTCGAATTGCAACAGCTCTACATGTCCCTGAAAAAACACCTGCACCGAATGATGAGCTCCGAATCGGCCGGGATACTCCAGCAGGAGGTTCACATATTTTTGCGAACCTTCTTCGATCCGGTGGGGTGGGATCCGGAGGCAGAGATGGTGTTGCAGTACTGCCTCCTGGTCCTGCGTGAGATGAGGGAGGCGGAGGAGCACCTCGATTCCATGAAGATCTCCTCACCCTATGCCCTCTGGACCTCCCTTTTGGGGCGGCAGATCTACGTCTCCGGAGCGCGCAGGGGAGCCCTGCCGGTATATCGGTACCGGGTCTCCGCGGGTATCAGTCCCCGCTATCATTTCATCCCCGGAGCCGGTCAGACCGAGACCCGTGTGGTCCGGGAGGATTTCTCCTTTCTCAGGGAGGATTATCGTGGAATGCTCGGCGGTGAGGTCTCCCTTGATTTTTCGGATAGTTTTCTCGCGGTGTACACGAGGTCGGGGGAAGAGGTCCTGATGAGTTGCAGCGACAGGGGCTTTGGAGGTCCCCAGCTTCCGCCGGCGGAGTTAATGGAGGCGGGACTGGTGGAAGTTGTTGAACCGGACGGGAGTACCGCGAAGGCCGACCGTTTCATCGAACCCTACCTGGAGGAGGAACGGTTCTGGGCCTTCGAGGGGAATTTCCCTTCACGGATTTTCCCCCTTCAGAAGGTGGGCCTTAAGGCGATGAACCGGGCGGGTTTCGCTCCAAAAAAGGTCGATCATACCGGGACGGAAGTGGAGGATCCCTTTCTGAGGACACGAATGGAGAAGGTGATCCGGGGAGAAAGGGGCGCGAAGGATGGGCGAGTCTGGATTTCTCCCACCGGTTTTGACCGGTATACCGCATGCCCCTACAACTTCCTGCTCCAAAGCGGTTTGAAGCTTGAAGGAGATGAGTACACTGCTCCTTTTGTTGATCACCGCCTGATGGGAACCATGCTCCACCGAATCCTGGCGGAGTTGTATAACACGGTACGGGAAGAGGATGGGTGCTGGAAGAGGGAGCATACCGACCGGTACCTGGAAATCGGCGTTGAGAAGTGCCGCAGGGAATTCGAGGAGACCGAGGCGCGGGGATTTGCCTTCATCGAACCCGCCTGGGAATGGTTTCGGGCTTCCGCCGAAGAGCAGATCACCGCTTTTATACGGAAGGAAGGGGAGCTCTTCGAAGGATACGAATTGGTTGAGACCGAACTGGAAGTGGAAACCCTGTCCGAAAACGGAAAGGCGGGAATGACCGGGAGAATAGACCGGGTCTCCGTGAAGGATGGAAAGGCAGCCCTGGTGGATTATAAAAAGGGTAACATGCCCGGTCGAGCCGAAGTATACCGGGAGGAAGGCTTGCCCGAAGACTCTCAGCTGACTTTTTATGCCCA
>CAZJIN010000349.1:0-3728 GCA_964545955.1 uncultured Sediminispirochaeta sp. | reverse complement strand
TATCATTTCCACCAGTCGGGCTTCGCTATAAGACCGCATATAGGAATAAACCGGGTCGGTGAGCAGGCCGAGGGAACTATAGGCTCCGACCTTCCGTATGTACACATCGAAGCCTTTCCTCTGCAGGCGGTCGGCAAACTTTTCAGCACCCCTCCGGTCGAAGTATCCGCGATAGAAAACCGGTCCGATAACAGGATACCACCTCTCGTACCGTCGAAGAGAATCTTCACGAACCGCGGATACGACATCCACCAGGTAGGACCGATCGGTGCTGATATAACTGTGGTAGTTCTTCGTATCCTCCAGACCGATCTCGATCCTGGCAAAATCCCGGATATCTTCAAGGAGATAAAAAACCTGCCCTGTCTTCGGATCGAGATCCTCCTGCCCGAGGAGCACGCCGATCTCCGTCATTCCTCGGCGGAGCTTCAACATTGCCAATCCCTGACGAAGCAGATACGGCCCGTCGAAGACAAAAAAGGCAGGCAGGAGGACAAGGGATATCGCAGCTGCCATCGCTGTCACCAGGACCGGCCATTTGCGGTTCTTTTTGCGGATTTTCATAGTTGAAACATACGAAACTTTTTTCATATATGCAATCTTTGTATACTGTCACGAAGCTTATGGCACATTCTCCGCAAAGTGGATCCACATCCTTCCCAGGATCCCCGACGGCTTCTTTCCGCTTGAAACTGTGGTTTTCTTCATTTATATTCGAAACTACCAAAAAGCACGAAGCTTCGGGACAGTCTAAAAAGTATTGTAATCAGGGAGGTGATACTGATGAGCAATGACCAGAATAAACGTACATATATCGTTGTTGGCGGGAGTTCCGGAATCGGACATGAGATCGTGCGCGAGCTAATCCAACAGGGGGCAACGGTACATGTGTGGAGCCGTTCCACCCCAACCGAATTCAATGAGTTACCGATTATTCACTCGATTGTCGATATCACAAAGGATATTAAAGATATTGACTTGCCGGAACAGCTTGACGGTCTGGTCTATTGTCCCGGGAGTATTCAGTTGGGTCAGTTCAAACGCCTTTCGCCAGATATCTTTCGAGAGGATTTTGAGCTGAACTTGATTGGTGCGGTACGGGTATTACAATTTACGGAAAAACTGCTTCGTGCCAACGGCGGAGGGAGTGTAGTTCTCTTTTCTACCGTTGCAGTGCAAACCGGTATGGCCTTTCATGCCTCAGTAGCAGCTGCCAAGGGTGCGGTAGAAGGGCTCGTTCGGACCCTGGCTGCAGAATATTCCCGTCGGAAGGTGCGCTTCAACTGCATTGCTCCTTCGGCCACCGATACTCCTCTGGCAGCTCATGTGATTGGAAGTGAAAAGCAAAGGGAGGCTTCCGCCGCCCAGCATCCCCTGCAGCGGATTGGTACTGCAAAGGATATTGCCGCCGGAGCACTCTATCTGCTAAGCCCTGAATCTGACTGGGTGACCGGGCAGATACTGCATATCGACGGTGGAATTTCTTCGCTGCGATAGCAGAAACCTATGGAACAGAGTCTTCTAATTGTTCTGGGAAATCAGCTTTACCCAGTGCTATAGTATTTTTACTGTCACGAAGCTTATGGCACATTCTTCTCAAAGTGGATTCACAGCCCTTCCAGGATTCCCGGCGGCTTCTTTCCGCTTGAAACTGTGGATTTTCTTCATTTATTTTCAAGATTACTAAAAAAGCACGAAGCTTCGGGACAATCTATTCAGCTTCCCAGGACGGTTACGATTCCCAGAAAACCATCTACCGTCAGAACCTCTCCCGTATGAAAAACCGTGGTCGCCTCAGGGATTCCTGTAATACAGGGGATACCGTACTCTCTGGCAATTATTGCTCCGTGGACCAACATCCCTCCACGCCGTTCCACAATTCCCACCACCAGCGGAATCACAAAAGTGATGGTAGGATCGATTGAGTCACACACCAGGACCTCTCCCGGCTGCACTGAAAAGAGGTCTTCGGCATTTTCAATGACCCGTGCACGGCCGGTGGCGATTCCTTCACTGGCACTGGTTCCTGTCACCTGTCGGGGTTTTACTCGGATTCCCCCTTTTTCAAGGTCCTCATAGGCTTTTATTTTCGGTTCGGAGGGATGGCCCTGAGAGCTGCGTGGTTCATCTTCACGGAGGGGGGAATCTTTTTTTTCGTGTTCTTGCAGCTCTAACGGCACTGAACTCTTCACCGGTTCGGTCCTGCGTTGTTTCAACTCACCCCGCGCGCGGAGATATTCTCCCTCGATCCTGGAAACCTGAAGATTGTCATCGTCCCGAAGCCGGTAACTGACGCGGGCAAGTTCGAGCAGAACGGGACCATCGTCCCGCCCCAGAGCCGTCATAGCACTGAGAAACGTCTTTTCCAACTGGCGCCGCTTGTTTTCCCTGCTGCTGTTTTTCTGGTCAGGAGAATCTTCCCGTTTTGAAAAAAGGCGTGCCAACTGCATCACCTGGTTCACATCCTTAAAAAGCAGGGTATCGTAAAATGAAGCCTTCCCGTAATTTTCCATGAACCCGGCTAAGTCGTTTTGGATCTTCGCCGGAAGCTGATCCACCGTTTGAACATCAGGAAAAGAGAGGAGACTTTTTCCCAGGCGCTCCAACTCGTTGTTCCGGTGAACGCTTTCCATATCCTCATGGCTCAGTAATTCAATGAACTCGAAGGGGGAATCGGGCTGCAAAACCCTGTTGTAGACCTCGCCGAACAAGCGCGCTCCGTGGGCAAAGGGAATAAAATGATCCCAGTAGGTACGCTCCCATTTTTCTATCAATTCTTTTCGGCGTTTTACTTCATTCTGCAACTCTGCCGTGCTCAATGCATTGAGATCCATGACTGCTAAGGCGAGGGCTGCTTTTTCAAGCTCGGGGAAATAATGATCCTGGATTTCATGTTTTAATTCCAACAGACGGTCATAAGAAACGTGCAGACTACGATACCAGGCACGTTTATCGTCCATCTGCCACAGTGGAGATTCATTCTCTTGTGTTACGGTAATGGGTCGAGCCTGCAGCAGGTAGAGTCTATCGAGACGGATCGTCCATTCTATATCCTGGGGGACCCCGAAAGCCTTTTCAAGCTGTAGTCCCAGTGATACAAGGGTCTGAATATTCGTCTCAGTCAGGGGAACGGGTTTTTGGGCGCCTATTACTTCTACGTGTTTGACTCCCTGGTCGGCCGGTCGGGTTTCATGGTTGCGCTGCGGCTTCGTCCATTCAAGAACCTGACCTGTTGAGCGGCTCACGGTAATTCGATCGGGAGTGACGGTGCCTGAAACCAGGCCCTCATTGAGGCCCGGAACCGTTTCGATCAATAGTTGTTCAGGTGAGTGCGGAGATTGGGTGAAACACACTCCCGAGGCTTCGCCGACAATGAACTCTTGCACAACTACCGCCATGGCTGAGTCTTCCACGCTCAGATTGAGTTCTTTGAAATACATGAGGGCCCGGTCGGACCAGAGGGAACTCCACACCTCCTTTATCGCATTCAATACGGCCTCTTCACCTCTCACATTCACCAGGGAGTCATGCAAACCGGCAAAGGAGCTTCCCCTGGTGTCCTCAAATATCGAAGAGGATCTGATTACAAGAGTCCTATCGATTAGATCCGCGAGTCCATCAAGCAGCATTTTTTGAACCGGCGACGGAAGTGGAGTTTTTAGAAACTGCAGACGAATTTTCTGGGAGAGATCCCAGATCTCCTCCCACCGCATTTGTTCAAGGGGTTT
>CAZJIN010000348.1:0-3750 GCA_964545955.1 uncultured Sediminispirochaeta sp. | reverse complement strand
AACCGGGGTTTACCGAACCTGATCCCCGGGATGATCTCTCGGGTATGGATATTGTGAGGAAGACCGTTATTCTTGCCCGTGAGATAGGATGGGAGGTCGAGGTCGAGGATGTACCCGTGTATAGTCTGGTACCGGAGGAGCTCCGGGACGTCACGGTTGATGAGTTTCTCACACAGCTGCCGATGATGGATGATCAGATGAATCAGCTTCAGCGTGAGGCGAAGGGCAAGGGAAATGTGCTCAAATACGCGGGGATCATCGAATCCGACGGCACCTGCCGCGTGGAGCTCACCCAGTATCCCGCGGAGCATTCCTTCGCCCGGATCACCGGAAGCGATAATATAGTGGCTTTCACCACCGACCGTTATGAATCTCAGCCCCTGGTGGTGCAGGGGCCCGGGGCAGGTCCCGCGGTAACCGCGGGGGGTGTTTTTGCGGATCTGCTGCGTCTTGCAGCATATCTCGGGGCGAAAACCTGAAAAAAGAGATATTCGTACGGACCAATAAGGTAAAAAAAAATAAAGACATGTTTTCTCATGACAGATTTGGGTGTAAAATAGGATTTGAAAAAAAATAAAGGAGTCGGTGGATGAGTATGAAGAATGTTCTAAGGGCCCTTGGATTCGTCCTGTTGGTGACGGCGGTGATAATGTCGGTGGGGTGTCAGAAGGAAGAGGCGGCGGCCCCGGAAGCTCCGGCGGAAAAATCCGCTGAGGAGGCTGAAGCCCCCGCGGAAGAGGAAGCGTTGAAAGTTGCCTTTGTGTATATAGGTATTCCTGGAGATCTTGGCTGGACCTATGAGCATGACCGCGGGCGAAAGTATATGGAGGAACAGCTTGGGGACAAAGTTGAAACCACATATATCGAAAACGTTCCCGAGGGGCCGGATGCCGCTCGGATCATCAGGCAGTACGCCCAGAAGGGTTTTAACATGATTTTTGCCACCTCCTTCGGCTATATGGACCCCATGTATGAAGTTGCCCAGGAGTTTCCCGACGTGTATTTTGAGCATTGCTCGGGGTACAAGACGGCGGATAACATGGCCGTCTATTTTGGACGTATGTACCAGGCCAGGTATCTTTCCGGACTCGTAGCCGGCAAGACGACCGAGGTCAACAAGATCGGATATGTGGCCGCGTTCCCTATTCCTGAGGTTATTCGCGGAATCAATGCCTTTACCCTGGGAGTTCAGAAGGTCAATCCCGATGCCGTGGTGCAGGTTGTATGGACCAATACCTGGTATGACCCGGTTAAGGAACGTGAAGCGGCTGTCGCCCTTTTGGACGAGGGAGTCGATATCATCACCCAGCACCAGGATACCACCGAACCGCAGAAGGCGGCCCAGGAACGTGGTATGCTCAGTATCGGTTACGACTCCGATATGGGCAAATTCGTAGGTGATACGGTCCTCGTGAGCCCGATCTGGAACTGGGGTCCCTACTATACCGATGTAGCGCGTGACGCGATTGAAGGCACCTGGGAAACCCACTCCTACTGGGGTGGCCTGAAGGACGGCGTAGTCAAACTGGCCGACTTCAGCGACAGGGTTCCCGAGGATGTACGGGCGTTAGTCGAGGATGAAAGAGACCGTATCGAGAGCGGTGAGTGGGATGTATTCTGGGGTCCCGTGAAGAACCAGAAAGGCGAAACCGTGGTTGCAGATGGTGAAGAGATGAGCGACGGCGATATGCTGAATATGGGCTTTTTTGTTCAAGGTGTGAAGGGAAAACTCGAGGAGTAGTTCCACGGAAATACAAGCCCTTTTAGCCCGGCCCATGGGCCGGGCTATTTTTCATGTTTGACGAAAGACCACAGGGTACGCAAAACATGGAAACAGAAAAAAAGCCGATCCTTGAGATGCTTGGAATCACGAAACGGTTTCCCGGAGTGCTGGCCAATGAGAATGTCGATCTGGAGCTTTTTCCGGGTGAAGTACTGGCGCTGCTCGGAGAAAATGGAGCGGGCAAAAGCTCCCTGATGAATGTGCTGGCGGGGCTTTATCGTCCGGATGAGGGGGAGATTTTCCTCCGGGGCGAACGGGTGAACATCAGTTCGCCCCGGGATTCGATGCGTCTCGGAATAGGAATGGTTCATCAGAACTTCATGCTCGTCGATACAATGACCGTAGCGGAAAATGTTATTCTTGGGCTAAAAGCGACCCGGCAGATACCGGATATGGGTAAAATTGGAGAGCGAATCCGCGAAATCAGTGGACACTACAGCCTGAAGGTTGATCCCAACGCCTATGTATGGCAGCTGAGCGTCGGCGAGCAGCAGAGGGTAGAGATTCTCAAGCAGATATACCGTGGCGCGGAGATTCTGATTCTGGATGAACCCACCGCGGTTCTCACGCCTCAGGAGGCGGAGGAGCTGAACCATATTCTCCAGCAGATGACCGGAGAGGGGAAGTCCGCTATTTTCATTACCCATAAAATGGAAGAGGTAATAGAGTTTTCCGATTGGGTCCGGGTTCTCCATCACGGCAAGCTTGTTTCCGTGAAGAGGACCGAAGAAACCAACCCCCAGGAACTTGCGCGACTGATGGTCGGCCGGGAGGTTCTTTTTCAGATAGAAAAAAAACCCGCCGAACCGGGAACGGTTGTTCTTGATATTGACAATGTGCATGCCCGAAACCAAAAGGGTCTTTCCGTACTGAAGGGTGTCTCTCTGCGGGTACGCAAGGGGGAGATTGTGGGCATAGCCGGGGTCGCCGGCAATGGACAGACCGAACTGACCGAGGTGATCACAGGGTTGCACCCCGTAACTGAAGGAAGAATTCGAATAGATAATAAAGATATGACCAACCGCTCGCCCCTTTCGATCATTCAGGCGGGGGTGAGCCATATCCCCTCCGACCGGATCGCCATGGGAGTTGTGGGCGACATGAGTGTGGCCGGCAATCTGGTGATGAAGGGCTATCGAAGAGAACCGATTACCCATTCCGGCCTGCTGAACCCACGACGTATACTCGATTTTGCCCGCAGAATGATTAGCCTTTTCAATATATCAACTCCGAATCCGAATACCCATGTGAAGTTTCTTTCGGGGGGAAATATTCAAAAAACCATCCTGGCCCGTGAGATCGATTCCTGCGGAGGCGTTCTGATCGCGGCTTACCCGTCTCGGGGACTCGATGTGGGCGCGACCGAGGCTATCCGGAAGGAGATGGTGAAACAACGAGACCGGGGGAACGGAGTTCTTCTGGTGTCCGAGGACCTGGAGGAGCTTCTCACCGTGGCCGACCGGGTAGCGGTGATGTTTGAAGGGCTGATAATGGGAGAAATAGATTCGGAGAACGCCAATGTCGAACTCCTGGGACTGATGATGGCGGGGATTCCGAGGGAGAAGGCGGAAAAAGATTACTACGGGAGCGACAATGCGACTGGTATTTGAAAAACGAAAGGCAATTTCCCGTAAGGCGATCGTTCTGGTACCGATTTTCTCTTTTCTTGTATCCCTCTTTCTTACGGGTATACTCCTGATAATGTTCGGGACGAATCCTTTTCTCACCTTCGCGGCGATGTTTGAGGGGGCCTTTGGAAGCTGGGTGAATTTCACCGAGACCCTGGTGAAGGCGATCCCCCTGATGCTTACCGGCCTGGGGGTGACTATCGCCTTTCGCTTGAGATTCTGGAATATTGGAGCGGAAGGACAGCTCACCGTCGGCGGAGTGCCAGCGGCCTGGGTTGACCTGTTCTGGCCCCCCCCCCTTCCCCCTGAGATAGTCCTCCCGATGGCATGTCTTACCGC
>CAZJIN010000347.1:0-3754 GCA_964545955.1 uncultured Sediminispirochaeta sp. | reverse complement strand
AGTACCTGAAGAGGCATGGCTATCAAGGAGTCTATTCTCTGGAGATACTGAACAAGGACTACAAGAACAGAGATTCCTTGGAGATTGCAGCGAAATCCAGAGCAGCGATGGAGAAAATTCTGGGTGATTTCCTATGAATAGTAAAAAAATGGGGGTAAGGAAAATCTAATCTTATAAGCCCTAGTTTTTTGTGGCTTAAGCTATAATAATGTTGACATCAGAGAATTTCTAAAATATAATCAAATTATAATTTTAATATAATTTGAAGATCTACTGGTGGGATGAGAGTAAAAAGGATGGGGAACAAGAAGGAACAGGTGTACGAACAGTTGCGCGGCCAGATAATAAGCTGTGAGCTTCAGCCCGGGCTTCCTATAAATGAGGCTGCCTTCGCGGAAAAGTTCGGTGTGAGTAAAACCCCCGTCCGTGAGGCGATCCGACAGCTCGAACGGGAAGGTCTGGTGAGCAGTATCTCCGGCCGCGGATCCATCATTTCTTTCATATCTTCGACAGATATATATGAGATCTTTGAGATACGGGAGATCATAGAATGTGGAGCCGCGCAGCAAGCCGCGGGCTTACCTAACAAAGAGGGGCTTCACAAGAAAAAAGAGGAACTCATGCCTATGAGGGATGAGGTTGGTGAAAATATGCAGAAGCAGAACTGGGAATTTTGTGATGACATTCACCTTGAAATCATCAGGTTGGTGGGTAATAGGAAACTCCTAAAACTGTACCGGGAAGTTCTGGATACCATAGAGCGGATAAGAAATAACTTCGGTCACAGATTTACCGAGCGCCGTCTCGAAGATATCATCGACGAGCATATTGCCCTTCTCGACGCAGTGCTCTCCGGAGACGGTGGCCTGGCCCAGGAAAAGGTGAGGCAGCATCTCAATAACGGATATACCTACGTAAAGAGTTTGACTTAGGGGGTAAACATGGTTCACGTATACAGAACAATGAAACGGCCGGATCGAAAAATCATAGAGGGTTTCAGAGGTCTTGGAAGTGCAACGGTACATGAGGCTGCGGGGCGTATCGGTGCGGTTCGTTCCAATATCAAGCCTCTTGCAGGGGGAATGAAAGTAGTCGGGCCCGCTCTGACCGTCAAATGCCACCCTATGGACAACCTCATGCTTCACAAGGCGATCGAGGTAGCCGAGCCCGGAGACATTATCGTTGCGATTACCGGTGACTATCCGGAAGGTGGGTACTGGGGAGATCTCATGGCGGGGTCGGCTGTTGCGAGGAAAATCGGTGGGCTTGTGATAGACGGAGGAGTCCGTGACAGTGAGGATATTGTTGAAATGGGATTTCCCGTATTCTGCCGGGGAACCTGTATTCGGGGAACCGTGAAGAAGAATCTAGGTTTGGTGAACCACCCGATTCTGTTGGGAGAGGTGACGATAGAGCCCGGAGACCTGGTGGTGGGTGATGACGATGGTGTGGTTGTGATCCCCCTTGATCGGATAGAAAAGGTCCTTGAAGCTTCAAAAAGGAGAATCGAGAAGGAAAAAGACAAACGTGCGGCTCTTGCAACCGGGGAACCGGGGTTAAAAATCAACAAGCTTGATGCTGTTCTCGAAGCTCTGGGAATGCGTGAGGAGTAGAAAAGTGAAAGTAGCGCAGGAATACCTGAAAAAAGTAAGTGTGGCAATTCTACAGTCCCTTGGTGCAAAGCCGGAGGAAGCCGAACTGGTAAGCCGAAACCTTTTGATGGCGGAGATGCGGGGTATCCACACCCACGGGGTAAATTTTATCCCAAAGGTAGCCGACCGCGTCGAGAAAGGGGTGATGAATATCCCGACGGAAATCAAGTTCCTCAGTAATGACGGGGCGACCTGCCATATAGACGGAAACAACGGCTTCGGCCAGGTGGCAGCGACCGAGGGAATGAAACGAGCAATTGCCCACGCCCGTGTTTACGGCATTGGAACCTCATTGATCAGGAACACAAACCATATCGGTCTGCTGGCCTTCTATTCCGCCATGGCGGCGGAGGAGGGGATGATAGGTTTTGCCATGTGCAACGGCGCTCCTTCCATAGCCCCATGGGGAGGAGCGGAAGCCTTCTTCGGAACCAATCCCTTTTCCGTAGCTGCACCGGTGGGTGAGAGGTATCCTGTTGTACTGGATATGTCCACCAGTCTGGTAGCACGGGGGAAAATCCGCCGGGCCCTTAAGCTGGACGAAAAAATCGGTCGAGACTGGGCCCTGGACGGAGAGGGAAAACCGACGGAGGACCCTGCTCGTGCTCTGGAAGGGACCCTCCTTCCGGTAGGCGGACCAAAGGGCTACGGGATGGCCTTTTTTATCGATCTTGTCTGCGGACTTCTGTCGGGTTCGAAATTCAGCCGTGATATCCTGACTTTTCACAAACCCCTCGGTCCTACCGGGGTGGGTTCCATGCTGCTGGCTTTCGACATCACGAGATTTATGGAACTGGAAACTTTTCATACTCTGGCAAAAAGTCATATAGAAAACATCAGAAAATCCAAAAAAGCGGAGGGGGTGGATCGGATCTATCTGCCCGGGGAGATCGAATTCGAAGCGGAGCTGAAAAGCCTTCGGGAGGGAGTTGAAATCGACGAGCCTACGGCGAAGGAGCTGGAAGAACTCCTCCGGAAACAGGGAATTGATCTCGAACTTCGACAACAGAACTGATACCAGGATACCAGGGGTACTATTTTATGGAAAAGATTTTACATGTGAACACGAGAATAGGAGAGTTAAAGGAAACCTTGGTCACGGAAGAGGAAAAACGCGAAGGAGGCCGCAGTTTCATCGCCTACCATCTTCTGAATGAAGTGGATCCTGCCTGTGACCCTCTGGGGAGAAACAATCATCTGATCATTACCGCGGGGCTTCTCGGAGATACCTTTGTGACCACTGCGGGGCGATGTTCCATCGGGGGAAAAAGTCCTCTCACCCACGGGGCGAAGGAATGCAACATCGGGGGGCCGGCGGGAAAAATGATGGCCCGTCTCGGATTCAAGGCGGTGATCCTGGAGGACAAGCCTATAAATGAACAGACCAAGGTTCTCTATGTGAACAAGGATGGGTATCGCCTCGATTCTTTTCCGGAACTTCATCATCGGGAAGTGAGTGATACTGTTGATTTTCTTCATGATACATATGGGAAAAAGGCTGGAATTTTCTGTGTAGGGCCCGCCGGTGAGATGGGAATGGGCGGTGCCCTGATTGCCACCGCCGACCATACGGATGAACTGATCAGATTTGCCGCTCGGGGTGGTCTTGGCGCGGTGATGGGAGTGAAGGGTATCAAGGCGGTGGTTTTTGACGACAGGGGTGTTCAGAATCCTCAATTCCACGATCAGAAAGCACTAGTCGAGGCGAACCGGGAGTTGGTAAAGATCCTGATGGCGGATCCGAAGACTGAAAACCGCCATGAATTCGGAACTCCGGCCATCGTGAACCGTTGTAACAGCCTGGGTATCTTGCCCACACGGAACTTCAGTTCCGGGGAGTTCGAGCTCGTGGACAATATTTCCGGTGAAACGGTGCGAGAACGCATTCTGGAACGGAGCGGCGACGGAAAAAAAGGTATCCCCTGTATTCCGGGTTGTGTAATACAGTGTTCAAATATTTTCCCCGCCGCCGACGGAAAAAAGATCGTGGCCACCCTGCAGTACGAAAACATCGTACTTCTCGGTTCCAACTGCGGGATCGGGGATATCGATGAAATAGCTGAGCTCAAGGATCATTGCAAGGAGGTGGGAGTGGAGGCCAT
>CAZJIN010000346.1:0-3761 GCA_964545955.1 uncultured Sediminispirochaeta sp. | reverse complement strand
GATCCGGTTGTGTTCCTCCCTGAGCTTGTAGGTGTCCTTTATCGTGATCGGTACTATGGTACTCTCCGCGCGAAAGGCAAGCTTGAAGCTTCCCCGGTGAAATTCCCCGGTGGTGTTGCTTCTGCTGCGGGTGCCTTCGGGAAACACCACCATGGAATGACCATTTTTCAGGTTTTCCACCGCCCGGTTGAGGCTCTTCATCGCCTTGCGGGGGCTTTTTCGATCGATAAACACGCATTTCATCGCGCGCATCCATGTACTCACGAGGGGGAAAAAGGTGAGTTCCTTCTTGGAGATAAACCCGAAGTTCCGCGGAATGACCGCCATGATGAGGGGGATATCGTAGGCGCTCTGGTGATTGGCCGTGAAGACCAGGTTCCCCCCGTCCGGGAGGTTCTCCATCCCATGCACGGTCACTTCGGCCGGGGTGATCCTAAGGCAATAACGGGACCAATGGGCGGTCGCCCACAAAATAAAGCGGTTCTCAGCTTTTTTCATTCTAAAAAGCCTGAGAAAATAGAGGGGCAGAATCATCGGCATCGCGATGATCATAAAAAGCCAGAACTTGAGGTAGAAAAAGAAGGAGTTCATCATACCCATAGTTTACATGTTCCCCGTGAAAAAGCAATACTACCGCCTATTTCGGTTTATTCTCACAAGTTATTCGAATATGGTATAATCGGGTGAGGCTGTTATGGAAAAGATAGATGTATTCTCCGAACTTGTGAGAGCAGGTACGCTTCTGTCGAATGAACACCGGCATATCCTTCAGTTGAAAACACTTGTCGACCAGGCCTTCGACATATCCGGATCGGATATTGCCTGCATGTACCTGTACGAGGAACAGTCGGGTTCTGGTGACTTGAAACTCACCGCCGAAAGGGGCGGGTATGAGGTGTCGGAACAGTTTAAGCCTACCGACGAACTGGTGGAGTTTATGGAAGAGTGCGGCGAAACCCTGGTACTGAACCATCGCCATCCCCTCTTCTTCCGATCGGCCTTCCTGACGGAAGGTATGAAGAGCGCCCTGGTCCTTCCCCTGAGTACGGCAACGGCACATCTCGGCTATATACTCATGAACTCAAAGAAGGAAGATTTCTACAAAGCGGAAACATATCATTTTTTGGAGTCCTTCGTTCATCTTGCCGGTGGAATGCTTCAGAGTAGTATCCTCTACAGGGAGTTGCAGAAACAGTTCCGGCAGGTGGATGAGCTGCAGCGGTATCAGGAAAACATTTTTTCGTCCATGACGAACCTCCTGATCACCACCGACGAGAGGGCTAAGATTCGTTATTTCAACCGGGCGGCGGCCGACCGTCTGGGTCTTGATGAATCGGTCCTCGGAGCTTCTCTTGAGGGGCGGTTTCGGAAAAATATTGGGAAGAGGATTCTCAACGCGGTTATGAACTCCGATACAGACTCGCGGGAACGACCGGGGCTTCAGGGGATCTTCAAAACCGCCGGAGAGGGGGAAGACATGGATTTCAACCTGAATGTCTCGCCCCTCCTGGGGAAAAGGGGGAAAAAAGAAGGGCTGACCCTTATTTTTACCGATCAGACCCGTGAACGGGAACTTCAGGAGAAGATGGAGACCGTAGTTGAGGACAGACGCCTCATCAAGGATATGTTTTCCAGGTACCTCTCGAGCGATATTGTGCAGGCCCTTGTTGATAGTCCTGACCTGGTGAAACTCGGGGGAGACAAGAAGATGGCAACGGTTTTTTTTGCGGATATTCGCGGGTATACCTCTTTTTCGGAGACGAAGGAGCCGGAGTATATCATCGGGGTGTTGAATGAGTACTTCAGCGAGGCGGTGGAGATTATTATTGAGCACCGGGGGTATATCGACAAGTTTATCGGCGACGCCATCATGGCTGCCTGGGGAGTTCCTATGTACTCGGAGGAGCAGGACGCGATAGAGGCGGTTGCCTGCGCGGTGGAACTGCAGGAACTGGTTACTTCGAAGAAGAGAAGTTTCTTCACGGGGGAGGCTTCCCATCTCAAAGTCGGAATCGGCATGCATACCGGACCGCTTATCGCGGGGAACCTGGGGAGTCGTCGTCGAATGGATTACTCGGTGATCGGCGATACCGTCAATCTGGCCGCCCGTCTTGAGGGGGTCGCGGGGCCGAGCGAGGTTATTATTACACAGGAGACCCGCGACAGGATAGGAGATCGGTTCAAGCTCAAGGAGCTCAAACCGGTTAGGGTCAAGGGCAAGGAAAAACCTATCCACATATTCAGTGTGCTCAAGCAGGTCGGGTGATTTTCTAGAGTCTATGGAATGGAGGAAGGAATGGAAAATATCGGTGAGGTAATTGATTTTTTTCCGGTTTATATATGGGGGATCGTAGTTGTAGTACTGGCCGCGGGAGCTGGATATCTGATCTGGAGAGGTCTGTCCCGTTCCCTTTTTTTGCGTCGCTTGACGGAACTGGTGGAGAAACCCTATCGGGTTGATAGCCTGATCAGAGACAACTACTCATCCCGGGACCTTCTGAGGTTCACCGGTGTGCTGGAGAAGGCGGCGGAAAAGTGGCCGGATATGAAGCTGATCGAGCTTACCGGGGCGGCGGATGTATGGATTCAGAAGCTTTCCAGAACCAGACGCGCCCGGTGGGCCCGGCGGATTTTGCAATTCATTCCGGACAGGGGACTTTTTTCAGTGTTTCAGGCGGCTCTTCAGTCGACGAAATGCGCGGAAATGTTCAACTCCTGGTTGGTAAACAATCCCGATCTTCTGGCGTTGAGAAAAGTGGCCCTGTCCGGAAGGGGAGAGGACTTCGACGGGGAGAACGCACGGGACCTCTTCTCTTCCAGGCTGGATCAGGTGAGAGAGATGGCCGGAGACCCCGAATGGGCTTCCCGTTATATGGCCCTCAAGGTACTGCTGTATGACGATGATCCGAGGTCCGAGCGTGCCCTCCGCGAGGCTTTTCATGATCCCCACAGTCTGGTGCGCCGCACGGTTGTCGAAGAATTCGATCCCCTTCGCGGGATTCCCGTTGCGAACGGTGCACACGATGCAAAGGCGGTCAAGGATACACCCGCCGAAGAAGAGGGAGATACCGGGGATAGGCTGTACCGGGATTTGCTGGATCTGCTGTTGAACGACTTTGTGTATGAGGTGCGGCGAGCCGCCAGGCTCCGGATCGCAAGGGACTTCAGTGACCGTTATACCCTACAGGACAAGGGCTTGACCACCGTTCAGGTCATTCACCTGCTGGAACAGCTGGATCCCGGGTCGGAGACGGATCACAACTTCGCGCTGAACTATCTCGAGGGAAACAACAAGGAACTCAGTCTCGCGGCCGCCCGTTTTTTGGATCGCGTGGGGGGGCTTGAGAAACTCTGGATGAACGCGGATCTTGCCGATCGCGGTTCCTTCGAGCGCAACAAAAAGCTGCTTCTGAATGCCGCGAAGGTCAGGGTGGTTTCGTACCTTGACTTGCTAAAAGACGGTGGTGTTCCGAATCTCACCGCCGGTGCCCTCATCATCGCGGCGGAGATACTGGAGGAAACCGGTCCTGTTGAACTGATTCCGGATATACTGAAAAAAACCATACGGTACAACCCGGAAGCTTCTCCCGAGGAGAGGGAGGTTTTTTTGAAAGGCCTCAGGACGGCTTCCCTGCGGGGGAATGACATCGCCGCCGGTATCTACTCAGATAGTCTTCTGGGGAACAAAAAAAATGCGGCAAAGTGTGTCCCGACCCTCGAGAATCTAACGGGCACACAGGGAGACCTCTACGTTCCTGTTC
>CAZJIN010000345.1:0-3773 GCA_964545955.1 uncultured Sediminispirochaeta sp. | reverse complement strand
ACCCGAAAGGTGATCGGCCAGATTGCCAGATCGGCATCCACCTCCCTTTCGGCAAGTCCCTTCACCGTCACAAAGCGATCGGTGGAACGACTGAGGTAAAACCCCGTTCCGATGGCTATTCCCGCCAGAACCAGCCCCAGGGCGATAAAAAGTGCCGCGATGATGGTCCTGTTCTCTCCGGTTTCCATAGTTCACCTCTGATGCGGTTGGTTTGTCTGATCCGAGCCTTCCCGGATCCTCCCTCAAGCATAACCGCGGAATCAAAATAAATCAATCTCGTCTCGGCACTCGTCTCGGCCGCTCACCCCGACACTCACCTCAGCCGCTCGCCCCGACTGCCCGTCTCGACCCTGAGGTTCTGGTTCAGGGTTTGAGCCTCGGGGTTCCATCCTGAGAATTGCTGATGTGCCGTTACAATCTCCCCGCCCGCGCGAACAGATCGTCACCGCCGAAATTCCCGGACTTCAGAATCACCATAGGTCTGTCCAGTCCAACCGGAAAGCAGTAGGGGACTCCCGGATCGATCTGCAGTCCCACCTCCAGGGCGTCAAAGCCTGCTTCATGGCAGACCGCGCCGGATGTCTCTCCCCCCGCCACGAGAATTCGAGGCACACCGTAGTGCTCCAGCAGTTCAGCAGCGATCCTTCCGAGGCAATCGGATATCATCTCCCCCGCCTCAACCGGTGTCAGTCCCATTTCACCCGCTACGGCGTGCACATTTTTCACCTCGCCGCCCTTTTCCCTGTCCGGTGTGATGATGATACCCGGTGCTTCCCTGAGGGATGAAAAGGCCCTCTCCGCCGCAGCAGGAATATCCACGGATTCACGGATCACATCGAGGGGGTGTATCGTCACCAGTTGGAACCCCGCGGCGATGGCTGTCTCCTTCTGACGCGCGGTGGCCGGCGACTCGCTCCCGCTGATTATTACCATCTTTTTCTCCAAATTCTTCAACCTATTGGAAAAAGTGAGGGGCTTCCTGTTTTGAAAAAATCGTCTTCCCAACGAGGCGGAAATGCCGGAGCCGCCGCTGAGGAATCCCGTATCCTCGTAGGCCTCCGTGATTCCGTCTATGTCTTCCTGAACAAGGGCATCGGTGACATGGTAGAGGATTCCTTCCTCTTCCATGCTGTGTCTGCGGTGGAGAATTTCCTTCGCTCCAAGTCGGATGACGGAGTGATCGATAAGTCCCACGGGAGTTTCGGTCTGATGTCCCAGCCAACGGGGAAGCTTGGCATCGGTCATCGGATTGAGGGGGTGTCGACTGAGGGGCGACTCCGAAAGCAGCTCCCGCCCCACAAAATGATAGCCCATATAGGTGGTTCTTCCGTTCACGGGGAGAGCCGGGCATACCGGGGTCGAGGGAAACCCGAGGACCTCCCTCGCAGCGTCCAGGCTCTGCCCAATATTTCCTTCGCGAGTGGAGTCGAAGGTGGAACAATACTTGAGCTGTATCAGGTCGTAGTTTCCCTTCTTGAGGAGGCCGACGACATGTGAGGTTTTTCGTATCGCCTCCGCCGGGGAGACGGAGCGAATCCTGGTTCCAACCACGACCGCGTCGAAATCAGCGGAAAAATCCTGGTCCCCCAGGATTTCCGGGTTCATCAGGAGGACGGCCTTCGCCCCGAAGGACGTGAGCATTCCCGCCGCGTCGGTGGCACCCGTATTGTCGTCGGCGATGATACCGGTTTTCATTTTTTCCCCTCCTCCTTCGCGGTTCTGTTCTTCCGGTCCTGTGTCTCTGTCAGGATCGCCACCTGCCGGGCCAGCTCTTCCACCGCGGGTCGTGGACTGGAGAGGAGGGGGATCTTTTTTTCATGTTCCCCAAGGAGTTCGGTGATTCTCGTCATGGAAGCCTGGGCCAGCACTACAACTTCAACTCTATCAATGAGACCGCGAAGATGATCAAGCACAAGGGCATCGTGTTTTTCTGAATCCCCCCAGAGGAGTGCTTCATACGCCCCTTCGCAGAGGACCGGATCAACGGAGATGGTTTTCCCGCTCCCGGCGGCCATTTGCCGGACCAGTTCGGTGGAAGGACTGAGGGTTGCCGGATTGGTGGCAATAACGCCGATCTTTGAATACGTGTCCACCGCGCGGCGGACCACCGCTTCATCCGCAGGCAGCACCGGTACGTCCACCAGTGTTCGCGCCAGGGCAACAGCGGGAGTAACGGTGGAGCAGGTGACCTGGATAATATCGGCTCCCGCCTGTTCGGCGGCGATCACATTTTCACAGAACCTGTGGCGGGTTTCCTTCTTGAGGCCTCCCGCGACAAGAATACGTCGAATCAGGCTTTCGTCAACGATATGGTATGTGCCGATCTCTCCTTCAATAAGTTCCGCGCTCAGAGAGGCGAACAGGTCTTCCACCCCTCGAATGGTGTGGACGAAGAAAATTGTCGTTTTCATAGAATTCCCCCTTGCAACAGCCCGGTTGAGCAGGATCTTCACTCTATTTTTAATCATGAAAGGACAAAGATCAATAGACTTTTTCATACACTTTTTCATACATCCCCTGGTGTGGTATATTTGTTATATGAACCCGGTGGAAGAGGACCGGAACAATGCCATGAGTGAGGATATGGAAAAAAAAGACTGGCTGCCCCTGGATAACGCCGCCAAAATCTACCCCTCCACCGCTTCCGTCAAATCTCCGGCGGAGTTTCGATTCACCGTCACCCTTACCCGGCCCGTTCGACTTCTCCACCTGCAGCGAGCCCTTGAGAGGGTGATGCCTCGTTTTCCCTATTTCCAGGTCCATCTGCGAAGGGGCTTTTTCTGGTATTACCTTCAGAGGAGTACCCGAATCCCCATGGTGGAGCTGTTGCAGAATGTTCCCGCCACGGTGCTTTCCATTAAAGACCGTTCCGCCCCTCTGCTGCGGGTGAGCACGGAGTCAAACAGAATCGCCGTGGATTTTTCCCATATCATCACCGACGGAGGAGGGGGACTACGTTTCCTCCTGAGCCTGATCGCCGAGTATGTACGACAGGGGGGAGCACGGGTAGACCCGGGGCACGGAATCATGGACCCTGATGAAGAGCCCGCCCCCGGAGAGTTCGAAGATTCCCATCGGAAGAACTACGGAGGCCGGATTCCCTCTCCAGAAAAAATTCCCCCCGCTTACCATCTCCCTGAAATCCCCTTCAGATCTCATCGGTTCAGCAGTATCGCCGCGGAGATACCCCTGACCCCCCTCCTGGGCCTTTCGAGGTCTGCGGGGGTCACCCTGACCGAATACCTCTCCGCCGTGTATATGTACAGTCTCGGCAGGGTGTATATGAATGAAAGGCAGGGGGTCGGCCTCTCTCCCCTGTCCCGTCGTCCCCGTCGTTCGATAATACGCCTGGAGATTCCCGTGGATATGCGACGGTATTATCCCTCCGAAACGATGAGGAATTTCTCCCTCTTTCTCTCACCGGAAATAGACTTCGGACTCGGCGAATACAGTTTCGATGAGGTTCTGAAAATTGTCCACCACAGTGTCCAGCTGCTTAAAAACAGCAAACAACTCGGCCGCCAGATTTCGCGCAATGTCGGTTCCGAACTCAATCCCTTTATCCGGTATATGCCGCTTTTTATAAAGGATATGATTCTCTCCTCGGTCTACTCTCGACTGGGAGAAAGCCTTCACTCGGGGGTGATTTCGAACCTGGGACAGGTTGATCTTTCACCGCAACTTGTGCCCCATATCGAGTCACTTCAACTGCTTCTCAGTCCCAATCATGTGATGAAAAAAGCCTGTGGGGTGCTTTCCTTTAAGGGCAATTT
>CAZJIN010000344.1:0-3783 GCA_964545955.1 uncultured Sediminispirochaeta sp. | reverse complement strand
CAGATTTGTAACCTTTGAATAGTCACGTTCGAGGAGAAACATCTGGGACAGATAATCCGCCGCGGCGGGGAAGCGGTCGTGCAGTTCATTTACAGTCATCCTGACTTACAGACTATCCGAGTAGATGGTCAAGGTCAAGATGGACCCATATTCGAGGTATCTTGAAATTTTTGGCTTAATCGAGATAATCTGAATGAGGTATTGCCGGGGAGGGGAATATGCACTCATTGAAAGAACTCTACAGAATAGGAAAAGGACCATCCAGTAGTCATACCATGGGACCGATGGCGGCCGCGCGGGATTTTCTGGAAACCCCGGAAGTCAAAGTTGTGACCGACGACGAAACACACTTTCGGGTGACCTTTTACGGGAGTCTTGCGTCGACCGGAAAGGGTCACCTTACCGATCAGGCGATTATTGAGGTGATGGGAGCTGAACACACCGAGCTGGTATGGGAACCTGAGATTGTACTTTCCCGACATCCCAATGGAATGATGTTTGAAGCAGTCTCAGGGGATGGGAAGGTCCTTTTCAAAGCACTCTATTTTAGTGTGGGAGGCGGAGCGATAGAGGGCCCCCTGCCTGTGAAAGGGGGCTTCGATGACGGTGGAAAAAAATCCTTTCCAAACAATACCGCGAAAGCGTCGGGTGATCGAAAGGTCCCGGACATTTATCCTATAACCACTTTTGGACAAATTCTCCTCTGGTCCGAGGCCGAGGGAAAAACCCTCTGGGAGTATGTATTCGATCAGGAGAAAGAGGACCTTTTGGAATACCTGAAGAATGTATGGGAGGTGATGAAGGCAGCGATAGAGAGGGGACTGGAAAATGAGGGAATCCTGCCGGGGCCGTTGAAACTGTCCAGGAAGGCCTCGTCATATGCTATCAAGAGCAGGAATGCCCCGGGCTTTATCGGAAAAATCAGTACAACCTTTGCCTATGCCCTGGCGGTGGCCGAAGAAAATGCGGCGGGAGGGCTTGTTGTTACGGCGCCGACCTGTGGCTCTTCAGGGGTCCTTCCGGCGGTGTTGAAAACCATTCAGGAGGCATACGAATTCAGTGAGACGAGGATCATTCGTGCCCTCGCGACAGCCGGTCTGATCGGAAATCTCGTGAAGACCAACGGGTCGATTTCCGGTGCGGAAGTCGGGTGTCAGGGGGAGATAGGGACGGCATGCGCTATGGCGGCGGCCGCTTCGGCTCAGTTGCTCGGGGGAACTCCCCGTCAGGTTGAGTATGCCGCTTCTATGGGGCTGGAACATCATCTCGGACTTACCTGCGATCCGGTAATGGGGCTTGTACAGATTCCCTGCATTGAAAGAAACGCGGTGGCGGCGACACGGGCGATAGACGCATCCAGCTATGCCCTGCTTTCCGACGGCAATCATATAATCACCTTTGATCAGGTGGTCGATACAATGCTGCAGACGGGGAAAGACATGGCCGGATCTTACCGCGAGACCTCAAAGGGAGGTCTCGCGATGTTTTACAATCGTGATGAGATAGAGGCTAGGGCCCGACTGGGGCGCCCGAAAAGACCAAAGGATGGAGATTAGCCTCTGATGTCCAAATAATCCACCTGGATCGCGGGGACTTCCTGGGAAGTGCCGAGGGTGGTTTCGTATTCAAGGGTACCGATATATCTGCCGAATATGTGGGCTTGCTGTGACGATTCAACGTCTACGGGTTTCTCCACCAGGATGAGGATTACCTGCTTTTTAGTATCCGTGGACGCCCCCTGCACTGTTTCCTGTTTCATATCAAAGAGGATACTCTGTTCTCCCTTGATCGGTTCCGCAAAGACTTTGTGGATATCTCCACTCAGTTCCAGAAGTTTTCCGGAGTCGTAGTCTTTCAGAAGGGCTGTCTCATAGTCGATAGAGTCGGCCGCTTCCATATAGGTCGATTGGTCCGGTTTCGCTTCCTCTGTGATCAATTCAGCCCCGGCCGGTTTGGTCCGGGATACACCGATAAACAACAGGGCCAGCAGGACGATTATTCCCGCGATTGCCCCTATAGTTTGTTTTGAACCGACTTCCGTGGTTTTTTTATTTTTTTCCGGAAGATCGCCGTTATCTGTGTGGGTAGCCATGCTACACCTCCTCAATAAATATAATGTGTGACAAGGGCGATGTGCGTATTTTGAAAAAACTAAACATTAGTTTTTTGAACCGAAAAACGGGTAGTAACGGTTTTTTTAACTCGGTCGCTTTCAAAACCTGGGACCGTTCCGTTGAGAATTCGCATGAGACGAACTTAGGGAACGGTCCGGGTCTCCTTCTGCAAAGTAAACTACATCGGCCTTATCAATCAAAATTTAACGATTTTCTTAGGTTTTTTCAAGGGATACCGGCAAAGGATATGTGGAATTCCGTCTCACCATCGCTGACGAATGAAAAATCCCCGTCCAGCTGATTGGTGAAGATTTTTACCAGATGAAGACCCGGACTTTCCGGTCGATCCGGGGCGGAAGGGAAGCAAAATTTTACTTCCTCGCCTCAATAGGGTATAGTGAAACCTCGGGGCTTTGTCCCGGAACCTGTATTCGGAGGTGTGATATGAAGATTCTGTATATTGGCGGGACGGGGGTGATCTCAAGTGCCTGTATAAAGCGTTCGGTGGAGAAGGGCTTTGAGGTATACGTTTACAATCGAGGCTCCCACAATGATGAACTTCCCCGGGGTGTGAAGGTCATCCACGGCGATATTCGGGATAGAAAGATCACCGAGACAGCCCTGAAGGGGTATACCTTCGATGCGGTGGTGGACTGGGTCGCTTTCACCGAAGACCACGTTCTTCAGGATATAGAACTTTTTTCAGGCAGGACTGGACAGTACATCTTCATAAGTTCCGCCTCGGCCTACGCGAAGCCCCCTTCGGGAACCTTTGTCACCGAAGGGACCCTTTTGGCTAATCCCTACTGGCAATATTCCCGTGATAAGATCGCCTGCGAGGAGCGTCTTTTCACCGCCTGGAGGGAAAAGGGCTTTCCCGTCACGATCGTTCGTCCTTCCCACACCTATGGAGACAAAATGATTCCCTCTATCTTCGACCGGGGACCGACTATCGTCGATCGGATTCGGCGGGGAAGGGAAATTATTATTCCCGGTGACGGTACAAGCCGATGGACCCTGACTCATAACAGCGATTTCGCGAAGGGCTTTGTGGGACTTCTGGGAAATCCCGCCGCCCTGGGAGAATCTTTTCATATCACCTCCGGTGAAGCCCTCACCTGGGACCGAATACACCGGATCATCGCCGCGCGAATAGGGAAGGAGGTGAAAATCGGTCATATTCCCGCAGACCTTATCTGTCGTATGTACCCCGAGTTCACCGGTCCTCTGAAGGGAGACAAAATCCACACCGCCCTCTTCGACAACACAAAGATCCGTAGGCTCGTGCCCGAATTCCGCTGTTCGACCCCCTTCCATCTCGGGATCGAAAGATCCCTTGAGTACCTGGAATCCCACCCGGAGCTGAATGTTGTCAACGAAGATCTGAACCGGAAGCTTGACGATATCCTTGCCCGTTACGGCGAGTTGTGGGATGCGGTGGGATAAGGGACACCTTTTCGGGCAGTCAAAAAAAAACCGGCCGGTGGTAAACCGGCCGGTTTTTAATAGCAATGGCGTCCGGGAGCAGTTCTTCCTGCGCGCCCCTATGAACCCATCATAATCGGGACAATGGAGAGTAGAACTCCCGCGGCGATCGCGGAGCCGATAACCCCCGCGACGTTCGGACCCATGGCGTGCATCAGCAGATAGTTGTTGGGGTTCTCGTCCT
>CAZJIN010000343.1:0-3813 GCA_964545955.1 uncultured Sediminispirochaeta sp. | reverse complement strand
ATTATGAGTCGTACGGAGATAAAGAGGAGCGTTGCTGTCGTAGACGATGAACCATCCCTGTTGGAAAATATCGAATTCGCTTTAAGCCGTGAAGGTTTCATGCCACATTGCTATAGAAACGGTTTGGATGCATGGATGAGCTTTTCCGTAGAGATGCCCGATATTATAATTCTCGATGTTCTTATGCCGAGGATGGACGGAATTACCATGATTGAAAACATTCGCAAGGAATCGGGCTACCGTGACCTGCCTATCGTGGTTGTTTCCTCCAGTTCGGAAGCTGATATACAGCAACAGGCTATCAAGGCGGGGGCGAACGCCTATATAGTAAAGTCCGAATTCGACCGTAACAGTCTGATATCAACAACCGCAAAACTCCTGGGCAAGGCATAACGGGGGAGGAGGAAAAATGGCAAAAAAGGTACTTCTGGTTGATGACTCCGATCTTATCCGAGGGGTGGTGACGGAACACCTTGAATCCAAGGGCTACGAAGTGATCACCGCTCCGAATGGCCTCGAGGGATTTCTGGCAGTGTACCGTGAAATACCTGATATAGTGGTGACCGATGTCGAAATGCCGAGACTCCAGGGCTACCAGATGAGCCGTTTGATGAAAAGCAAACGAGGAGTCAACTCTATCCCCGTTATCATGCACACGAGCCTCTCGGAGGACCGTGACAAGTTCTGGGCTTCCTCTTCTGGGGCGGATGGTTTTATCACGAAGGATTTCGACAACCTTGATGTGATAAATGAAAAAATAGAAGAATTTCTGGCCAAAGCCGAACCGATACAGCGGGATCTCATCCGGGAAGACGCCCTCCAGATGAACGAAGCCACCGCGATGGAGATGCTCGGAAACCTCTTTGATCGCGAACTCTTTCAGTCAACCATACTGAACAGGCTCAGCGAGGTGGTGAAATATATCGGGTCTCTCTCAATCTCCACCTTCGAAATCCTCAAGCTCCTGGGCAACGTCTGTGAAGTACACATCTCGACCATGATACTTCTGTATCACAACGATGCCATGGTCTACACCCTCCCCTCGGAGGAGGTAAAAAAATCCGACACGGAGAAATTTATCGAACTCTGTCTCCAGGACTTCAGGAAACAGATCGGTGACATAAGGATAAATGAGACGAAGGAGAGCATCTTCGGAATAGAAGATCGGGAAGACTGGGAAAAAATGAGAATCGATGGCAAACGGATCAGTTCCTATCTCTCCCTCCCTCTGAAGGGAAAGGGAGATACCGTCATAGGGACCCTTCACATAGGGAACCTCACAAATAACTACTTTTCTTCCCTTATTTCCGACAATATTGAAATCTTCGCCCGCGGATCCGGGGTGGTCCTCGAAAACTCGTTACTCTTCAATAAAATCAACGAAATGGAAAACAAAATAAAAACAATCTTCTCCAAGTTCGTTCCCCCGGAGGTTATCAAAGACCTCCTTGCCCAGAATGATGATACCGAGATGAAGGTGGGAGAGAAACGAAGCGTGGCGATTCTCTTCTCCGATATCCGCTCCTTCACGGTGATCTCGGAGAATAACTCGGCTGAAAACATCGTCACCTTTCTCAACAGCTATTTTCAGCGCATGGTGAGTATTATAAAGGCCCACGGCGGGGTCATCGACAAGTTCATCGGCGATGCGATCCTGGCAATCTTCGGTGCCCCCGTCAGTTATACCGACAACGCCGAAAGGGCCGTCCACTCCTCCGTGGAGATGATCAAAGCCCTGGACGAACTCGCCACCGACAACCTGGTGCTTCCCGAAGGGGGATTCAAAATAGGTATCGGCGCCCATGAGGGGACCGTGATCGTCGGCAATATCGGAAGCCAGGACAAGTTCGACTATACCGTCATAGGGGACAACGTGAACCTCGCCTCCAGACTCGAAGGACTCACCAAACACTACAAAAGCCCGATCATCCTATCGGATACCGTGGCCCCCAAAGTCGAAAAAGAACACCCCCTCAGAGAGGTGGACACGGTAAAGGTCAAAGGCAAAGAACATCCCACCAGTCTTTACAGCGTGGTAATGGAAGGCTACAATCTCATTGACGGGGAGACGACCGGATTTTATAAAAAGGGACTGCAGATGTACAAGATGGGCAACTGGTCCACCGCGAAGGACTACTTCAACAAGGTGATCGAAAAGTACCCCGAGGACCACCTCTCCGCGATGTATATGAATCGTTGTGATGAATTCGCCCAAAATCCCCCACCGGAAGATTGGGGCGGAGCGGTCAATCTCGATTTCAAGTAGGCCGTATGTTCGACGGATTTATCAAGAAAGCCCTGTTTTTCTATACCCTCATGGCGGGAGTCGGGCTTCTCTGGCACTATCTCGCTACGGGGAATATCGCCATAAGCTTCACGCCACTCCGCGAGAGGACCAACCTCGCCCGAGAGCTTGGGCTGATAGGAATGGCCTTTGCCCTTAACCTGCTCTTCGATATCGGCGGACCGAAGTGGTCGAAACAACTGAAGCGTTTCCAGGAGAGCCTTCAGTCGCTGCTTTCGCCTCTCTCCCTCGGCCCGCCGCAGGTAATCCTACTGGCCCTCTTCAGTGCCCTCGGTGAGGAGCTGCTCTTCCGGGGTGCCCTTCAGCCCTCGATGGGTATCATTCCCGCGACTATCCTGTTCGCGCTGAGCCATTTTCCGCTGAAAAGGGAGATGTGGATCTGGCCACTTTATGCCCTTGGGATGGGTTTTCTCCTGGGGTTGCTGCGTATGTGGGGGGGAGACGTCTGGTCCGCCGTTCTTCTCCATTTTCTGGTGAATTTTATCTCGCTTTTTTTGATAAAATGGGTATAATAAACATTATGAACAAGAAAAGGAGAGGACAAAAAGACAGCCTATCCACCGAAGAATTGAGAATCACCGAACTGGAACGGGAAATTGCAGAACTCAGGGAACGTGAGCGGTACTATCGTTCCGTTTTCACAAACTCCAGGGTGTCCCTGTGGGAAGAGGATTTCACCCGGGTATTCGCCGCCCTCGATGAGCTGGGAATCTCCTCCCCGGAGGAGCTGAGACAGTACTTCGATGACCATCCCGAGAAGGTATTCGAGCTGCTGTCCCTGGTTATCGTCAACGATGTGAATCCCGCTACCCTCGAACTGTTCGAAGCAGATTCCAGGGACGATCTTATGAAGGACTTCGCCCGCTTGCTCCCCCCCGAAGCATTCCCCTTTCTCCCGGATGGGCTGATCAGCCTGGCCATGGGGGAACCTCTCTTCGAAGGAGAAACGGTGAATCTCTCCCTCAAGGGGCAGACCCTCTATCTGCAGGTGACGCTCATACCGATTGAGGACGGCTCATCCCGAAGAAAAGTTTTAATCAATATCCTGGATATTTCAGCCCGCCATGAGAGGGACCGGGAGAGGGCAAATACGATAGCACAGATCCAGGAGAGAAAAGCCTTTGCCGAGACGATGCAGGAGATCACCCTTGCCCTAAACACCAGGACTGAAAAAAATGACCTTCTCGATACGATCATGCAGCAGCTTCGAAGGATCACCGATTACGATACCGCCTGCATTCTCGTTGAGAAGGAAAATAGCCTGTTCGTCGAAAGGACCTATGGATACGAGGGTTTCGATATCTACAAAGAGATTGGAGACCTGAAGCTGAAAATCAAAGACTACCCCCTGATGCAGAAGATGATCACCAGCCGACGCCCCATGGTTGTCCCGAACGTTCGCGAAGACCCCCTCTGGTTACCGATTCACGGAACGGAGTTTATCGGTTCCGCGATTCAGCTGCCCCTCTTTGTATCGAGCGGTTTCTATGGGATCCTCAGCATTGAAC
>CAZJIN010000342.1:0-3818 GCA_964545955.1 uncultured Sediminispirochaeta sp. | reverse complement strand
TTATCGCGCCGGCCTGTCAAGCCGGAGATCGCGGGTTCGATCCCCGTCGCTCCCGTTGACCGCCTGTTCTACAGGCGGTTTTTTTATCCCCACTGTACCCTTTTCATTCCTTCCGATTCTCACACCGAATGTGTTGACATATTTTACGGGAAGAGCCCGTCAACCCGGCAGAGGGGAGCTTCTCCTTGAAGTTTGTCACAGAAATTGTTATTATACAGATAGATGCATATATTTATGCTCTACACATTTTTTTTCACACCCCACGAAAAACTATTCTCTCTACACTACAATAATGCCAATCAAGGAGAACTATATGAATAAAGAACGAGATGACAAGAAGAATTCGACCTCCGGTGGGACAGCGGGCAATCGTATCATGATGATTTCAACCCACGGCTATGTCGCCGCGGAGCCTCCCCTTGGAGCCCCGGATACCGGAGGACAGGTTGTCTATGTATTGGAGCTTGCAAAAAAACTCGGGCAATTCGGCTACAAGGTTGATATTTGGACACGCCGCTTCGAGGATCAGCCGGAAACTGATGAGGTTGATGAAAATGTCCGGGTTATCCGCGTACCCTGCGGTGGAAATGAATTTATTCCCAAGGAATATCTCTATCACAAAATCCCGTCGTGGGTGAAAAATACAATCAAATATATCCGGAAGAATGATCTGCAGTACAGCTTTGTAAACAGTCACTATTGGGATGCCGGTTTAGCCGGTCACATGATCGGTGAAAACCTTGATATTCCCCATGTACATACCCCCCATTCAATAGGTACATGGAAGAAAAAACAGATGCTGACAGATTTTCCGGAGAATGCCGATTCTTTCGAAGAACAGTACAATTTCACCGATCGAATCAAGTATGAAACCATGATTTACAACTCCTGTGATCTACTCATTGCCACTACCCCTATACAGGTGGACAAGATAGAGAGCGATTACGACATATCCGCCCATCACATCAGGATGATCCCTCCGGGATACGACGATAACAGGTTCTACCCCATCGGTGAGTCCAGCCGACAGGCGCTCAGGACCCAATTCGGGTATACCGGTCCGGTGGTTTTTGCAGTTTCGAGGCTTGCCCACAACAAGGGGCTCGATCTCCTCATCGACAGTTTCGCCATGGTGTCGGAGAGAATGCCCGACGCGCAGCTCGTCTTGGCCATCGGCCACGAGGACCGCAGCGAAACCGAGGAGGAAATCTACCGGAATCTCTTATCGATGGTAAAAAAACATGATCTCGGAAAGAAAATAAAATTTACCGGATTTATTCCCGATGAGGAGCTCCCAGACTACTACAGATCGGCAGATCTATTCGTGCTTTCCAGCAGGTACGAACCCTTCGGCATGACCGCCGTAGAGGCAATGGCCAGCGGAACCCCCTGCGTGATCACCATTCACGGAGGCCTGTGTAGGGTCCTCGATTATGGAATACACGCCCTCTTTGCGGACACCTTCGACCGTGAAGAACTTGGTATAAGTATGTACAAGGCCCTCAAATACAGATCCCTCCGCCACCGAATGACTCAGAAGGGAGCTCAACGTGCCCGTGCGCGTTTTACCTGGACGGGGATCGCCCAAAAACTCCTGGGTGATGTTGAAAACCTGACCGATGTGGTTCACCATATTGATGTTCGACTCAAGGAGAATCTATAAATTTCATGAAAGAACCTGTTCGCAACAAAGTTCAGATAAAACTGTTTTCATCGGACCTTGACGGTACCCTGATTGGAAAACCCGATGCGACCCTCGCCTTTCAGCACACATGGAACGCCCTTCGGGAAACTTCGGATCCCAATCCCGCCCCCATATTGGTCTACAACTCAGGTCGACTTCTTCCCCATACCCTGGAGGTGTTGCAATCCAGTTATCTTCCCGACCCCGATTATCTTATCTGCGGGGTCGGAACCGTGATCTATGACTTCAGGAAGCGCGAGTTTATCAAGGTCTTTTCGGATACTTTGAACGCGGGTTGGAACCGCGAAACCGTTCAGGAGGTGATGCACTCCTTTCCGGAAGTGGAGGAGCAACCCAAAAAATATCAGAACCGTTTCAAATCGAGCTGGTACATTCATGATGCTCCGGCAGAGAAGATCGATGAGATAAAGAAGACCCTCTCAGAGGAAGGACTGAGCGTAAATGTAATCTACTCCTCCAGCCGTGATCTGGATGTATTGCCGCAATACGCCAACAAGGGAAATGCCCTGAAATGGCTACTTCTATGGCTCAAGATTGATCAGAATAAATGCCTCGTCGCAGGGGATACTGGCAACGATAACTCCATGTTCCAGCTGAAGGGTATTCACGGTATTATTGTCGAAAATGCCCAGCCGGAGCTTTTTCTTGAAACCATAGAAAAACCCACCTACACCGCCACAAAGCCCTTCGCCGACGGTGTGCTGGAAGGGCTGATACATTTCGGCGTGATCCGCACTATAACCAATGTAAGCAGTGAAGAACTATCCCACAAAAACTTTGATCCCCAGCTCCACAATGTCGTGCGGTCGGAATCCTTCAAATCCCTCAGCCAGGAACAGGTTGAACTGATCAATACCGCCTATTCTAAGGCCCTCGATGCCCTCCGCAAGAATATCACTCCGATGGGTTTTTCCGCATGCAGCCTTCCCGACAATACCTTCAACTCTACCGATGAAAACTACCGCAGTATCTGGGCCCGAGATGGGGCAATCACGGTTATGAATTCGCTCTCTGTTGATGATCCCGATATTCGCAGTTGCCAGAGAGCAACCCTGGCTACACTGCTGGAGCATACCTCTCCCCGGGGCCAGGTTCCAAGCAATATTCGAATAGACTCCAACACTCCCGATTATTCCGGAGTTGGTGAGATCGCATCGATCGACAGCGGCCTCTGGTTGGTCATTGCGTTCTACCACTTTGTGCGTCAAACCAGGGACTACCAGTTTCTCAGGGACTGGGCGGGGGATGTAAAAAAAATAATGGACTGGCTGGAAGCGCATGACAGCAACTGCGATTCACTTCTCGAGATCCCCGAAGCAGGTGACTGGACTGATCTCTTCGGGCGCAGCTACAACGTCCTCTATGACGAGGTACTGTGGTACTATGCCAATATTACCCATGGTCGTATCGCAGAACTACTGGGTGATTTCAACCTTGCCGGCTACCGACTTCGTCTCGCCCAGACCATTAAAGAGACCATCAACCGCAAGTTCTGGCCCTCCATTCACGGCGACCAGGTCAGGGCCTTCTCAGAGCAGCAGTATACCCTCGGAGACACCCACTACCTTCTTGCTGAGATCACCCCTTTCAACTTTGACTGGCGCTGTGATGTATATGCCAATATCCTCGCTGGAATATTTAACGTTCTGAGTATCGACCGTTCAAAAATGGCCTTCAACTTCATGTGGGGGGTTGGAGCCAATGAACCGGCCCCGGTAGTGAATCTCTATCCTCCGGTCAATTCAGGGGATCCCCACTGGCGCCCCTACTACACGGTGAACCTGCTTAATCTGCCCGACCATTATCACAACGGCGGGGTGTGGCCCTTCATCGGTGCGTACTGGGTTATGTTTGTGAGCAGACTTGGCCTTCGCGACCTCGCGCAGCAGGAACTCTACCGTCTGGCCATGGTGAACAAGCGGGGAATCAAAGAAGACTGGGAGTTCAACGAATGGGTCCACGGAAAAACCGGCCGTCCTATGGGCAAACGTTACCAGGCATGGTCAGCCGCGGGGTTTATCGGGGCTTACTACAACCTTCAAATCGAGATGATTTAAGAATAGACTGTCCCGAAGCTTATGGCACCACTACCGCTCATCTCAGTAGAAGCCCC
>CAZJIN010000341.1:0-3853 GCA_964545955.1 uncultured Sediminispirochaeta sp. | reverse complement strand
CGGTTGTAGGCATATCCTATCGTCTCCTCTCGGGCGGGACGCACCCACTTCTCCCCGGGTGGTCTGGTAGGTACCGAGACGTAGGAGATATTCGGCTCCAGGGTTTCCAGAAAATCAGATATCGCATCGATCTCACTCACCGTCGCGTTCAAGTCCTCAACAAGCATTGTTTCGGTGGTAAGCTTGCCCTCGAAGGTCTCGGAAAAGGTCTTGATTCCCTGAAGCATTCGAGAGAAATCAATATCCCGGTGGGGTCTGTCGATTCTCTTCCAGATATCCCGGCTCACCGCGTCTACCTTCAAGCTGATCCAATCCAGTTGGTTCAACTCCTCCCACAACTCCGAATCCGCCATGAGAGAGGCATTGCTGATAAGGGCGATGGGGATATGAAACTGTTTCATCCCAGCGATGGTTTCACCCAGGCGGAGGTCCAGAGTGGGCTCCCCGTCGGGAACAAAGGTGAGATAGTCCAGTTGTTCGTTTTGAGAAGCTATCTGCTCCAGCCGCTGCCCCACCTCATCGATGAGGGCCTGCGGTTCATAATACTGTTTGCGAGTACTGCTCATCTCTATAGCCCTGCCGAGCTGGCAGTAAACACAGGAGTAAGAGCAGACCTTCGGCGGGATATTGTTGATCCCGATACTGCGCCCGAGGCGCCTTGAAGGAACAGGTCCAAATATATTTTTCATAATGACGTCAGTATATCATAGGATATTACAAATTTAAATCGCACCAATAGCACAAATTACAGAATTATTGTGCCTTTTCCAGAATTCCCTCGGCAGCACGAATCCCGCTTGCCCACGCACCAGTGATACCCCGGCTGGTTCCAGCACCGTCACCGATAAAATAGATATCCTTAACAACCTGAAAATGCCGGTCCATGAATTTCGGTTTATTGGCATACAGCTTTATCTCGGGATAATACATGATAGTACCGGGATGGAGGACCCCCGGAACAATCGTATCCAGTTGTTTCATCGCCTTCCAGATGTCCCTCAGGATCTTTGCGGGCATGGAGAGGCTGATATCACCGGGACAAGAAGACTTAAGGGTCGGCTCAAAATCAAAAAGATCGCTGTTGAAGGTGTCCGTTTTTGATCTTTTGCCCATTCGAAAATCTCCCACCCGCTGACGCAGGGGACGACCGCCGCCAAGCAGGGTAGCCTGAAGACCGAGGATTTCGGCAAATTGTTGACCGCTCGCAAGTGGTTCGGTCAGTCTCACTGTCTTTAGCATCGCAAAGTTTGCCAGACCGTTTCCACTTCCCCTTTTCTTTGAAAAGGCATGACCATTCACCGAATGATACACATCCTGATGACGGGTCTGATAACGTTCCTTCACCACGTAGGCATTGCCGCTGTTTGTGCAGAATGTCCGAACCTTGCCGGGGAAATAGAACTTCGGATCATAATAATCGGTCACGATCGGGTAGTGTTCCACCCTTGTTTCAATCCGTAGCCCCACATCTACGATGTGATCTACATATGGAACATCCAGGCTGTCCATCATTGTTTGAAGAAAGCGAAACCCCCTCCTTCCGGGGGCTACGACTACGGACCGAAAGCCGATAGTCCGCGTATTGGTGTGAATCACATGTTCACCGCCGGAAATCGACAACAGCTCCTCTTTCAGGGCGAAATTGACTCCCCTCTCTTTTAACCGTGATGTTAGTTCCTTGATCAATTCGAGCCCGCCGTCGGTCCCGAGATGGGTCTGCTCCACATTCAGCAGTTCCACATCCAGTTTCTCGGCTCGCTTCTGATAGGTATGCAGATTTGTTTTGGGAAGAATATTCGGTTTTAGCACCGCCTTGACCAGATCGAGGTAATGCTCGGCCTCTTCCCGATCCCAGTTGTCCAGGGGAAAACCAATGGGATAGGTGAAATTCATCTTACAGTCGTTTCTAAGTCCCCCGGTGGAAAAAGCTTCCCGGTCTATCATGAGTATCGAGAGACCGGGACTCCTTTCTGTCAGGGTGAAAGCCGCTCCCAGTCCGGCGGGACCGCTTCCGACTATCACCACATCATAGGATTCCATTAACCTTCATTTGCCTTCAAGTAGTTTTCCAGTATCTGCCAGCAGTTATTCGCGTAGAGCTTGATCACATTCATCTCCCGTCGGGCGCTTTCAGGAGAGTCGGAAGCGTGCGCGGTATTGACCATTATATCCTGTCCGAACTCCCGACGAACCGTACCACCGGGTGCTTTGGTTGGATCCGTTGGCCCAAGGACCTCACGTATTCTCTGCACCGCGTTCTCCCCTTCATAAATGAGGGCCATGCTTTTTACCGTACCCGGCTCGTTCAACTCATCCACGGGAACTTCGGAGGGTTTTTTACCGGACATAAACTCCACTATCTGAGAAAACTGGTCTTCCGCATACTCCACACCGAAGGATTCCGTCAGAAAGCGTAAGGTCTGATCACTCAGGCTCAGGCCGAAGTCCCTCTCGAGAGCTTCCCCGGCCTTCTTCCCGAATACAGGTGCCAGTTTATCTCTCAGCATGTTTTTGACCGGTCCGTAAAATTCAAGAGCCTCGGCTACCGACATCCGGTGAACCTTTACCCCTATGATTCTGAGTCCAGTCCGACTGAACATATCGATGATCGTTCCCGGTCTGGAACTGGCGTAGCGCCAGTTATCCGGTTTAATGATCACCAGGGTACGTTCGATCTTTTTAGGATCGGGGTATTTCATATTTTCAATGATCGTCGGTTCATTTTTTATAAAATCAGCGAACAGCCGCATATTCAGAAGGGCCACCTTCTGGCTTCGCGGAGTAAGCACGGCGGGTTCAAAATGCCGCACCTTTTGTTTCTCTTCCCTGTCCATGATAAGATCTGAATAGGTATCACGAATTGTTTCACCGGTGAGGGATTCAACCCCGCGGTTCTCCGGGTAAATCGCGCCTGCAATATCCGATAGCTTCCGGGTGGCGTTCTCACCTCTGAAGAGCATCATAAGCACCCTGTGCCTTCTCGTGGAAGGAGACAGGTTCTCCAGCACATAGTTGCTCAACAGTTCTCCGGTAATCTGCCGGGTGAAAGTACCGCTTTTAAGGATCAGTTCCGCGTATTTTTCCGCGAACTCCTTGGTGGGCGCAAACATCTGAGCACCCACCAGCTCGAGATCCAGACGTGAAAGAAGTCTTGATATCACCCCTCCCGTACGGCTCTTCGCGATGGTATATGGGGTAACGAGAATGTAAGAAAGTTCTTCACTCATTTTTTTCCTCTCTATATGTATAAAATATAATCTTTTCTTTTCAGCGAAAAAGGTCACACCTAAAGCGGAATGGTGCCGTTCAGATGATCTCCAGCTTCTTTCCTTCCTCTTCCGCCACTTCGAGGAACCAGTCCAGCTCGTCGTTCGTGTGTATCGCCATGTAGGAGGTACGGATGAGCGCACGGTTGGGCGGCACCGCGGGGCTGATCACGGGATTCACATAGATTCCCCGATCATAGAGGTTTTTCCACAACAGAAAAGTTTTGTCGTTATCCCCGATAATGAGGGGGACGATTGGCGTTTCGGCATTTCCCACGTTGAAACCGATGGATTTGAAACCCTGAATCATTTTTACGGCGATCTCCTGAAGCCTTCGGGTTCTCTCGGGCTCGGTCTTCATGATTTCCAGGGCCGTCGTCACGGCGGCTATGTTTGCGGGGGGCATGGAGGCACTGAAGATCAGGGGGCGACTGAAATGTTTAATATAATCCACCACCCATTCGTCCCCCGCCACGAAGCCCCCGATGGAACCGAAGGATTTTGAAAAAGTACACATGATCACGTCGGCAAGATCGAAATCACCGTAGTACTCACTCGTACCCCGGCCTGTCTCTCCTACCACGCCT
>CAZJIN010000340.1:0-3857 GCA_964545955.1 uncultured Sediminispirochaeta sp. | reverse complement strand
CATTCCCGTATGTAACCGGAAAGAAACTCGATGCGGTCTTGGTCGTCCACTGTGCCGTTCACGATTTTGCCCCCGGCGGCACAGCCGTTTTCAGTCAGGATGATATCGGGTTTTTCATAACGGTCGTCGATCCACTTCAGTAATTTACGGCATCCCCAGGGCGCGACGGACCAGCCCATTTCGGTCTTTGGGAGCATATCGCTTTGGGTGAGTTTTACCCCGTGGTCTTTCGCCAATCCGCTGTTGTTGTAGACATCATCCATCAATTCACCCTCGTCTTCGGGTTGCGAGGCATAGAGGTTTGTATAATGGTTCAGCCCAAAATAATCGATTGATCCTTTTAGAAGCCCGGCGTCGCGGTTCGAGAAGACGGGCAGCCGCTCGCCTACGCGCCGGCGCATGGATTCCGGATACTCCCCGAAATAGACGGGATCGGCAAACCAGCCCAGGAAAAACTCCAGGGCTCGCTGCGCAGCCTTCCGGTCTTTCTCGGTGTCCGTCAAAGGTTCCCGCCAGTCACAGTTGTTCGCCATCCCGATCACCCCTTTCTGTCGATCCTGATATTTCCTGCGGTAGGCATCGACTGCGTAAGCGTGAGCGCGGAGGAGATTGTGGGCGGTGATATAGGGTTCGGTCCTGGACACTCTGCCCGGCGCGAATACCCCCTGACCGTATCCCAGGTTGGCGATTACCCAGGCTTCGTTGAAGGTGATCCAGTGCTTTACGCGGTCTCCAAAAAGGTCGAAGCAGATTTCGGCAAAATCTCTGAAATAGTCCGCCGAATTGGGATTCAGCCAGCCGTCGGTTTCCACCTGCAGGGCCAGGGGCAGGTCCCAGTGATGGAGGGTAGGCCAGGGCGTAATCCCGTTCTCGAGGAGTGTGTCGATCAGGTCGGAATAGAAGCGAATCCCCTCGGGATTGACTTTCCCCCGGCCCGTTGGCTGGATCCGCGACCAGGAGATTGAAAAATGGTAGGCCTTCAATCCCATCTTAGCCATCAGGGCAACATCTTCTTTATACCGATGATAATGGTCCGCCGCCGTATCGCCGGTTTCACCCCGGTCAATCTTGCCGGGGGTGTGACAGAAGGCGTCCCAGACAGACAGGCCCTTGCCACCTTCGTTCCACCCCCCTTCGATCTGATAAGCGGAGGTGGCTGCCCCCCAGATGAAATTTTCAGGAAACTGCAACATGATCGGCTCCTTTATCGAAGTGATATCAGTATAGATGCCGCTTTTTTCTGCTGTCAATACTTTTCGATGATTCCTTCCCTCTATCTCTCCTGCGAAAAAACACCTTCACCGGTAGCATCAAAAAAGAGGTTCCACCGTCATGTTGCACATCCCGAGAAAGTCCTTCACTGAGCTTCCCTCGGAGATACTCGAGTCGCTTATTTTGCCGGATTTCACGTTGATAACCTTGATGTGAAGGTAATAGCTTCCGGTCAAGAGGCTGGTGTTGTCGATGGTGATGGCATCACTCTGTCATGAAATCACCGAACTCGGCGAAGACCTGTTCGGTATCAGTCCGCGAACTGTGGAATGGAATTGCCTCCATGTCTACTAAAAAATGAACGTGGCCAACCGCCTGGGAAGAAAATCCAGAATCGGGGTTGAGGGCAAGGGTAAGATGGACGGGACCGGAAATCATCGAGAAAACAGCATCGATACCATTTTAGGGGCATTCAGGAAAGAGTCTTCTTCCTTTTTCGCTTATCCTCGTACATTTTTTCGTCCGCCTGATGCATCATCTCTTCAAGGCTGTCTTCCGGCTTGCTTGTGACGGCGTACCCGTGGGACAGACTCAACTTTGGAGCATCTGTAGCGGTGTCTGATGCAGTACCTGTTGAAATGTTGTCCCGTAGCCGTTGTGAAAGGGTTCTCGCCCTCTGTTCATCACAGCCTTCAATTATAACCGCAAACTCGTCCCCTCCCATCCTGATTATTGAATCGTCGGCTCGAAAAGTCTTTTTCAAGGTATCCGCCGCACTTTTAATTAAGGTGTCCCCAACGGAGTGTCCAAGGGTATCGTTTACAATCTTAAATCCGTTCACATCAATCGCGAATACCCCCGCGGGATGAAACGGGGAAAGGCTGGAACAAAGTTTTTTGTAGTAAGAACGGTTATACAATCCTGTCAAACCATCATGATAGCTGCTGTGTTCATATTTATTTCTGGAAGCAATCAGATCCTCATAGCGTTGGGCATTGGAAATGGCAAGTGCCCCGATTTTTATGATTGAATCGAAAAGGTCGGTGTATTTAACGATGTTTTGTGGAAAGAGAAAGCCTCCAACTTCAAAGACTCCGTAATTTTCCCCTCCCGATTCAAGTCGGGCATATAAGGTCATGGTCTCCTCATCCAGCGTAAACGATTGCCCCTTCCGCAAGTTCAGGTTCCGGATGTAGGCGGGCACTTCAGGATTCTCATCGGTATTTGCCCAAAAACTGGTTCGGGTGGCTCCGAAGATGAGCAGCCATACCTCCTCCAGCATGGAGATTACCTCTCTCATATACCCCGCCGACGCAATCCGGGACATGATGTTCAACACCGCCGCATTTTTGGCATTTTCCTCCCTCATCTCACGGATCTGTTCACTGCTGTCGGTATCGGGAAAGGTATGCTTTAGACGCCACTCATACAGTTTGTTCTTGATCAGCGCCCGCACAGAATCAAGGCTGACAGGAATAGTTTTTCCGGGAATCCCAAGGTAATCGGAAAGCGCGTTGAGTTTCTCAACTGCGGTGTTGTCAATTCCTGAATCCAGAAGCACCAGTTTTCGGCACCAGCCCTTATAAAAAGCTTGTGCCCCTTCCCGGGAAAAACCCTGGCGCTTCAGGTGAAGTTCCCATTTATTGAGCCAGCCTGCAGTAATAACATAGTAGCCCTCTTCCGCGAAAAAACGGGAGAACTGATCCCCTACCAGCTGGGAATAACAGTTAGGTGCTTCAACGGTGCTAAACCACTCCTGTCCACCGACAGTTTTCCTCGGGGCCCGGCACGTATGGCTGCAGACCAGAATCGAATCGGATTGAGCAGCCCTTTGAAAGGCCGGATCACCGGCAATCTCATCAGGGGAAAAGCCTCCGTCACAAAAAGCCGGAAAGGAGAGCAGCTTAACGTCCTCAAAGCCTTCCTCTTCCACCACGAAACGGAATTCGGGAAGGTAGTTTTCACACACAAGAAAATTAAGCTCCTTCAACTTCTCCACCCTCCGGTATACTACCGCCGGCCGATACCGGATATCGACCCCATTCTTCCACGGACTGAGAAATCGACAGAAGCACCTTCTCCGGTACCTGCCAGGGAATCTCCCCATGAGAATCGGAGAGAATAAAACCCCCTCCCGGAGCTGCCTTATAGATGAGCTCCTTGACCTTGTCGTATGCGGTCTCTTCGCTCCAACCGGCCATCTCGATGCCGTTCAAGTTCCCCAATAAACTGATTTTGCCCCGGGCGCGTTGTTTCACAAGCCCGGGATCTTCGCCGCTGCCGATACTCAGAACCGCACTGCCGGTTTGAATAATCTCCTCGATCGAAGGTACTACCCTGCCTGAAGCAAGGTGGGTCGCCACCGGTCCCTTTATCCCTGCGATAGTCTCCCGGTCCACGGGATGCCCGGTAGACAGGTAAAGAGACTTCTCTATCATATCCGTGGAGGCGAGGGGGTTGAAAAAACAGATAGCCGTCACGCCGGCCTCCAGTTGCGCGTTCGCCCAGGCGAGGCAGAACTGCCGATTGATTTGCATCAGGCGGTCAAACCGGGGCCGGTCGAAATAGAGCAACTGAAGGTAGGCTTCAAAGCCGAGCTGCATCACCGGCAGAGAGAAGGGAGACATGACGACACCGATTATCGG
>CAZJIN010000339.1:0-3873 GCA_964545955.1 uncultured Sediminispirochaeta sp. | reverse complement strand
CAACCGTAACCGGCGACGGCGCAGAGAATGCGAGGGTTACCCTGAACGGCGTAGACTATATCAGCGGAGATACAATGACAGTTGCCGGGGGGACCGACGGAATCCTTGTTGAAACAACTGTGAACGGGACCTTCCAGGCGGGAGGAACGGGGCTGAACTTCCTGGATGTGTATGTTGATGCCCATTTTGGAATTGATATCCAGATCACCCTGGGAAGCAATTTTACCTGTCGTAACCTCTATTTCTACCGTGGGATTCTGAATCTCAATGGAAATACCCTTGCCACCACCGCAGGTGCAGGGGGGGACCTGGCGATATTCGGTGCGGCTTACGATGCCGATGATGGCGACCGAGGGGCGGCAACCAACGAATTCGCCTATCCCGATGCGGGGAGTCTTGTTTATTATCCTAACGGCGGGACGTACAACGCGGCTACGGGCGTTTTTTCCACGGCGCCGACCGCAGCCTTCGCCGACCTCGCCGGCTCCACCATCACCGTAGGTGGCAACTTTTACGTGAACGGTACCGACATGAACGGAGCTGCAGACTGGGACCTCAATGTTCAGGACAACAGTTCAAGCGATCCGGTGAACGACAGTCCCTTCGGGGATCCCTACAGCGTCGCATTCAATATGGATGTTTCTCACTCACAGGTAATAGGAGGGACAATTTCCGCAGCCTCTCCGGCAGCTGGACAGACACACAACAATGTAACCGCCGACGGGGCTCCCGTCGTGAGACCTGCCATGCCTGCTTTTTCGCTTCCTTTTTCGGTTCCCAGCCCGCCTGCAACGACAAACACCGACTACGATCCGAACGGGAGTGCCGTCGGTTGGGATTTTATCGCACCCTATATTGCCTACGCGCAGATAGTGAAAGACAACATAATCAGGGTTACTTTCAGCGAACCGATGACCAATAGGAACGGGATATTCTTGTCTGAGTCGGCTATCGCGGCGAACACGTACACGGACTACAATGGCGGAGCAGGTACTTCCACGGGATTCAGCGATGTCATGGTTGATGACGGTGCTCCGACTGACCAGGTTCCTTATTCTTTTTCCTCCATCACCGCGGGCAGTGATTATACGACCGTCTATTTTCAGGCCAACGGTATTACCTGGAATACCGATGCGACCGGTGCCGCGGCAAGTGCCAGCGGCACGGGAACCGACAGCAGCGGTACTGTTCAGACTACAGTACCGGACCTATCGTGGTTGAAGGGTACTTTTTATGACGCCGGCGGGCTTAACCCGATTGGAAATCATACCGAAAACAGTGATCCAACCTACACAGCCACTACCGACGAGTGTGGCCCAGTCCTCTACGAGATCACCTATGGCCGGGCAATCCACAACACCACGGCAAACAGGTATTACGACGCCCATAACTACTTCCACCTCTACTATTCCGAACCGGTGGATATTGGTACGGGAGCGGGCCTGTCCGCCGCGGAAGCCGGTGGAGGGACTGGTGCGGAAAACTTCCGGGCCCAGGCGACCTTTGGTGCTGCCGGCGAATGGGGTGGTGATATACTGGACAACGGAGGAGATGTCAGGGTGCTGGGCTTTTTTGACTACGAGGATACCGCGGGAACAGGCCCGATGGAGCGGGGCTGGCGGACTGGAGCGACCCCGGCTAACAGTTTTTATAGACAGGACAGCCTGGCGACCTCATCACCCTTTTCCAATGAAGAAAACGAGCTGAGGATCTATCTTTCCGGTTATTCCGAAGGAGCCATTGACGAAGAATTTTATCCCGGCTGGCATGCCAATGTTCCCAACCCGGCGGACGCAACCAGCCCGGACCCCATAGATGTCGTGGAAAATCCCTACATCGTCGACCAGGAGGGAAATCCCGTCGACTATACGATCGTTCCGGCATCATTTACCCCGGGTCCGGCAAACACGGAATTCATCGCAAGCTGGGACACCGACCCGCCGGTCTTTTCAAGTTACACGGTGGATTTTAATGAAGATCCGAATGAACCTCAAACCTATGAAATCGTATCAAGGGCGACGACGGCAAGCCAGCTCATCAACCGACTCGAATTTCACGTGCTTGACAACGGTTCTATAGATTATTCGAACACCCCGGATGCATTAGAATTTTCTGCTCAGTCAAACGGTTTCTGGGATCCCCTGGATCTTGAAGGAACGGGGGGCGGGGACTTGACCCATCCGGATGAACGGTCGGTGAGTCCGTATTATGAAGGTATCCGCGACACGACTCTACATTATGAAGATCCCGTATTGGAAGATGACGGGTTGACCGAACATGATGCTTTCAGGGTTGAAGAAGTCGGTGTAGCGATCATGACGAATGCCTATAACACCGGTTTTGATACTGAGGTGAACAACTCCCTGTTTGAAAACGTGCTTACAGCAAACGATAATTATTTTGCCCTGACCATGCAGGATACCGGACATCCCTGGGGATTGATAACCGAGCTGTATATGACCTACGAGGAGGAGGAAGCTTATATCACCGATCTCTCGGGAAATCTGCTGAGAAGTACTACTCTGCCTCTCACCGTTATCGAACGGACACCACCGAAAATAGATCTGAGTATCATGGCCGCCGGGGCGAATAGGCTTTACCTGAAGTTCAGCGAGCCGGTCTGGGGAAACACTGCGAGGAATGAACAGATTGGACCTGATGACCTGGAGATTATAGGATTTCCGGTTCCTACTCCCACTGGTCTGGAAGTTCTCCGGAGAACTTCGGAGGATATTGGTAATGAAGACAGCGTTATCGAGGCCTACCTTACTCTGGGGCAGGAGATCGATGCCGATGATGTGTTTGAGCTGAATATAGGTCCCGCAGCGGTGGATTCGATCTGGGACAAGGCGGGGAACGCCATGCTCACCGACGGGCGGCGTATCTCAGACATCGGTATTGGCGTGATAGAACCGGTATGGGCCACCGATTCGGTCCATGGAGTCCTGGATCCGGATAACACGGATTCGACCACCTATGGTGTGAGCACTAGTCTCGGAAGCGATTATACGGTGGTGCAGGATTTTACCGGAGATGAAGGATCACGTTTGATGGACAACGACATCACCCTGGAGGCGTCTATCCTGGCTCCGAGCTATACCGCACTTCCGGTGCAGCTCTACTACGATGTGAATCCCGGGTCGAACTACATAACCTCAGAAGGGTACTGGACGCCTTCCTTCGTTTCAATACAGCTGCCCGACGTGAACCTGTCCGCACGTAGCCTGAATCCCACGGATAGCAGCGGTCCGTTGAGGGATTTTACCATACCCTCTTCCGATAGTGAGATAAAAGCCGGGATCGATATCGATTTCATGTTCAGGCTTGGAAACCTTTACACCGCCCGGCTCATGGACCCGGACGATCCGATGAGCATTGCTCCCTGGAAGCTCCCGATTCGCGGGCTGCGTGAGCAGACTGCGGGTGTTACCATACTGAACAACGTGATCAATCCAGGAAACGGCGAAAAGACGGTTCTGAAGTATCGCCTGGACACCCCGGGGAAGGTGACGGTGCAGGTATTCACCCTTGCCGGGGACCTGGTAAAAATCATTCATCGCGGTCGTCAGGGTTCCGGCGAGTACCTTTATACATGGGACGGATCCAACCGAGCGGGTTTCACCGTTGCCCGTGGAATATACTACATCCGAGTTACCGGTCCGGACATCGACGAGTATCGCAAGGAGATGGTGGTAAAATAGAAACGATCAAAAAGTTCCGTCGGAGGAGTACTCAAGACTGGGTGCCGAAACCAGGATGCTGCCGACGTCGGTGAACGTCGCTATCTGTTTGTTTGTGGGAGTGATACACAAAAATATCACCGTATCGGTGGGATCTGTGGTCGGTTCATCGATCTGGAGAAAACTATCCACC
>CAZJIN010000338.1:0-3874 GCA_964545955.1 uncultured Sediminispirochaeta sp. | reverse complement strand
GTATAGAAAGTTTATTGTTTATGTCTTTATTCAGTCTGACTGTAGTCATGTCCTCACCTTGTATTACATAATGTAATACAAAAAAGAGGGGCCTGTCAACTCAGCAGTTCGAAATATGGCTTTTTTCCGACTGATTCCCGGTTCCTACAACCCGTTCACCGGGTGCTTCTGCGGGCGGCCCTCCAGGAAGTCCACCACCGCGTGAACGGAACCGAGCTGCATGTTGACCTTGCCGATGTCGGTGTCCGAGCCGACGTGGGGACTGGCGATGATGTTCAGGCCGTCCAGGGGCAGGTCGTCCCAGGTCCACACCTCGTCGATGCCGTAGCCCCAGATTTTCCCGACCCTCACTGCTTCGTAGACGAGGCGGTTGTCCACGTGGACACGGCGGGCGCAGTTGACCAGGACGGCGGTGGGTTTCATGAGTGCGAGTTCCGCGGCGCCGATGATTTGTATTCCCCCGGAGGTGTGGAGGGTGATGAAGTCGGCCTCCCGACAGACCGTGGGCAGGTCCACGGATTCCACCCCGTGGCGTTTAAACCAGTCAAGGTCGGGGCTCCGGTCGTGGGAGATGATGCGCATATCGAAGCCCTGGAAAAGTGAGACCACCCGCATCCCCACGTGGCCCATACCGACGATGCCGAGGGTCTTGCCGCTGATGTCGAGACGGGAAGGACCGCTCTTGAGTCGACCCTGAGAGGCCCCGTTGTGGTGGGGAATTCTCCGCCCGGCGATATCAATGATCGTAGCCATGGTCCATTCGGCGGTGGGAAGGGCGTTGGCCCCGGGGGTGTTGGTCACCAGGATTCCCGCCTCCGCGGCGGCGTCCACGTCGATACTGTTGCAGCCGATGCCGTAGCGGGCGATGAGGCGGAGGCTGCCCCCGGCGGACGGTCCGACCCGGGAGAGAAGCGCCTCATCGTACTCCTCCAGGTCCGCGATGACCGCCACCGCTCTATCCAACTCCTCCGCGCTCATCGGAACGGAGGGATCACGGTCGTAACGGAAGTCCACCTCGATCCCGTGGCGGGAGGCGGCATCAAGGAGGAGTTTTTTTGCCCGCCCCTCTCCGGAGGGATGGGTCACCAGCTCGTCGAGAAAACTGGTGGCGAAGACGATGATTTTATTTTTCATCACGGTGTTCCTTCAAGTATCGCTGATAGCTTCGAAGGAAAAGGATCTGCCGCAACACGTCCATGCTGCCGGGACGGCTGTGCCGCACCGCCTCGATAGCGTCGGCGGCGCTCCATCCCAGTCTGACCAGGACCCCCGCCGCCATCATTCCTGTCCTGCCGCAGCCCGCCATGCAGTGAATCAGCACACTGTGGCGGAGGAGTTTCTCCTGAATAAAGCGAATAGTCTCATCGAAGAGTTCTATACGGTCGGGAACGCTGAAATTCTCAAGGGGGTAGTGCAGTACCTCGAGGCCATGGGCACGATACACCTCCAGCAGGTTGATCTCACCGTAGAGGTCGTGGATTTCATGTGAGGGAAGCAGGACCACGATGGCTTCGATCTCTTTTTCCCCCAGTTCGCCTATGAAAGCCTCGACGGCCTGAGCCGCATTGTCACTGTGGACCTCCTCCAGCGGGTGAGAGGAGAGATAGATATTATGGGAGTTTTCTAGCTCCAAGACGTTGATTTTCGACATGGGGCCATTATGCAACATGAAACGGTTGAGAACAAGCACCACCGGCAAAAGCAATTTCACCCACTGTACCCACGCGCCGTTTCCCCGGCCCCGGCTGACAGTGCCCGTGAAATATGATAGACTCTGCCGTTGGAATACTATGGCAAAAACAAAAACAAAGACAAAATCCGGAACCGGACGGTACGATGAGAGTACCATAAAAACTCTAAGCAGCCTCGAACACATCCGATTGCGTACCGGTATGTACATCGGGCGGCTCGGGGACGGGTCGAATGTGGACGACGGGATCTACATACTTCTCAAAGAGGTGATTGATAACGGAATCGATGAGTTTATCATGGGCCACGGTGAACGTATCGTGGTGCAGATCGAGGACAACAAGGTCAAGGTGCGGGACTACGGTCGGGGGATTCCCCTGGGAAAGGTGATCGAGTGTGTCTCGGTGATCAATACCGGCGCGAAATACAACGACGAGGTGTTTCAGTTCTCCGTTGGACTCAATGGCGTGGGAACCAAGGCGGTCAACGCCCTTTCGGAACATTTTCGGGTGGTTGCCTTCAGGGAGGGAAAGTATTTCGAGGCAATTTTTTCCAGGGGACAGCTCCTAAAAAAGCGACAGGGGACAACGAAGAAGAAGGAGAAAGACGGTACTTACGTCGAGTTCGTGCCGGATCCGAAGATCTTCGGGGAGTATATCTACAACTTTGAATTCATAGAACAGCGGCTCTGGAATTATGCCTGCCTCAATACCGGGCTGACGCTGTACTTGAATAAACAGAAGTTTCGCTCCGAGAACGGGCTACTGGACCTGTTGGAGGCGGAGATCGGAAATGAAACGCTTTACAGGGTGGGTCATTTCCGTGGAGATCGTCTGGAGTTCGCCTTTACCCATACCAACACCTACGGGGAGACCTATTTCTCCTTCGTAAACGGCCAGTACACCAGCGACGGGGGGACACACTTGAGCGCCTTTCGGGAGGGACTGCTGAAGGGGGCGAACGAGTATTACAAAAAGAACTACTCCGGGGTCCATGTACGGGAGGGGATCGCCGGCACTGTCGCGGTGAAGCTGCAGAACCCGGTATTCGAAAGCCAGACAAAAAACAAGCTTGGAAACAGCGAAATCCGCAGCTGGATCGTGGGTGAGGTGAAGTCGGCGGTGGTCGATTTTTTACATAAAAACAAGGAAGCCGCAAAGCGTCTGGAACAGAAGATAGAGCACAATGAAAAGTTGCGCAAAGAACTCAACGCGGTGAAAAAGGAGGCCCGGGAGGCCGCGAAAAAGATCGCCCTCAAGATTCCGAAGCTCAAGGACTGCAAAAACCATCTGGGGGACAAAAGGGGTGATGAGTCGATGATTTTCATCACCGAGGGGCAATCGGCCTCGGGATCGATAGTATCAGCCCGGAACGTGTATACCCAGGCGGTGTACAGCCTTCGGGGGAAACCCCAAAATGTGTTTGGAAAAAACAAGACCGCCATTTACAAAAACGTGGAGCTGTTCAACCTGATGATGGCCCTGGGGATAGAAAATGATATCGAAGGCCTTCGCTACGCGAAGATTATTATCGCCACCGACGCGGACCACGACGGGTTTCATATTCGCAATCTGATGCTCACTTTTTTTCTCAACTATTTTGAGGAGCTGGTGGTGGCGGGAAGGGTTTACATTTTTGAAACACCCCTGTTTCGAGTTCGCAACAAGAAGGAGACCCGCTACTGTTACAGCGTGAAGGAGCGGGATACGGCGACGACGGAACTTTCCAGTCCCGAGGTGACCCGGTTCAAGGGACTTGGAGAGATTTCACCGAAGGAGTTCGGCCAGTTCATCGGGGATGACATCCGCCTGGTGGAGGTGAACGTGAAGTCGCTGAAGAACATCCAGGAGACCCTCGAGTTCTATATGGGTAAAAACACCCCGGAGCGCCGGTTTTATATAATGGAGAACCTGATCTGACATGTCTTACGTACGAAAGATCTACAACAAAAATTTTCTCGAATACGCCTCTTATGTAATAAAAGACCGGGCGATCCCCGATCTGGATGATGGATTGAAGCCCGTTCAACGGCGAATTTTGCATAACCTCTTTGAGGTGGACGATGGCAAGTTTCATAAAGTAGCCAACGTGGTTGGTTCCTGTATGAAATACCATCCCCATGGGGACGCTTCGATCTATTCCGCCCTGGTGGTATTGGCGAACAAGGAGCTCTTTATCGAACGCC
>CAZJIN010000337.1:0-3889 GCA_964545955.1 uncultured Sediminispirochaeta sp. | reverse complement strand
CGGTTATTCTTCTGTAGGGACCACCGCCGGGTTCCCGCTCAAAAAAACCATAATCCACAAGGTACCTTCTGATGGAGATATATTCTTCATTCAAGGTTTCCAACAGGGCATTGACCTCTTTCTCGGTGTAGCTTGATTCCGGCGAAAAAAGACCCGCGATTCTGTCCAGAACAACGAGTTTCTCCTTCTGTTTCTTTGGCCATTTTCTCAGCCGGGTTATTTCACCGTCCTCAGAGAATTCAAGGTATTTGTTCGTAATCTTTTTCGCTTCCCCTATGGTGACGATGGTCCTGTCGTCGTCGGTGGTAAGGGGGGCGTTGAACTGGTGCAGGTTCTCATCACTGTAATTTTTTTTCATAAGCTGTTCCTCCAACAGGTCCAGGATCGCGAGCTGCAGAAGTGCATCCCTGCGACGTTTGCGAAACTGGAATCGATGATGCCGGATGGTGGATTCCGCCTTCCCTCCGGTCTTCTGTGCCGTTTCAGCGTCACTGAAACCCTCATAAAGAAGTACGAGTATTTTCTTCTGGGTATCTGAAAAACCGGAAAAAGTCTTCCCCGGCTCAAGAAGCGCGAGAAATGCGCCGCCATGAGCGGTGTGTATATGTTCTTTGGCGGCTGTCCCCGCATCAAGAAGATGACATTCCCCCTGGTAAATAATGCCTTTTTCAAATATTTCTCCACAGTGAATGCAGATATACGCTGACGGCGATCCGGAACCGTCGAGTTCAATCCGGTAACCCCTTTTCAAATCTTCAAGGGTGAGGTTGTTTATGTTCTTCACAGGTATATTGATCATAATATAAATATAATATCTTAATGTTTGTAAATATGCAAACAAATAACAAATATGTTTAAATAAAAAGTGGGTGTTTTTCAGGAATTTCAATGGTAGAATCAAAAAAAGGGGTAAAAAAATGGAATACCTGAAATACCTGAAGGACTCGAACTGGATTCCCCATCCCGCCGGAATTCCCGGAGTGGAGATGAATATTCTTCGTTCAAAAAAGGATGCTCCCTGCCACCAGAGCATTGCCTGCGTGCGAATCGCGGCGGGGGCTTCGGTTCCTCCCCATGTGCACGAAAATGAAGACGATAACCTGTTTATTCTTGAGGGAAGGGCGATGATGCGGGTGAGAGATGAAAGGTTTGAGGTGAAGCCCGGTGCTCAGATCACCGTACCGGCGGGGGTGGAACATGAGATCTACGAGGTGACCGGAGGGCTCATGATCTACGATGTGTTCGCGCCGCCCGCGTTCTGAAGCGGATAACATCGAATGGAAGCTCGCGGACTGTTTTGCAACGCCCGCGTTCTGAAGCGTAGAGAACCCGACGGTCCCGTGGTTTTAGAATCCAAACTGCTCCGGCCGTACGATTACGGCTGTTCCCGTTGTAGCATAGGTGAAGTTGAAGGGACCTGCCTCGATGTGCTTCCATTCCATGGAAGCGGAGGCGTCACCGCGAAGTGAGTACTCGATGGTCTTATCCCCCACCAGAACGTCGACAATGCGTCGACCCGCCTGCAGGTAGTTGAAATGAACCGGCACGGGAATAGAGCGGGTTTTTCCTGGTGGAATTTCGTAGTGTCTTGACGTGTTTCCGCTGACCCAGCTTTTTTTATCAACCAGGAAATCGTAGGATATTCCACCGCAAGTGACGGTACACACATTGGGATTTGAGATCTGGATTACGAGTTCAAAGGATACTGTCCTGGATCCGAAATCCTTGATATCGAGCTTCTCGACCCGTATCTCAGGATACCGGGGAAGGGGAAAGCTACCTTCGTGGGAACGGGATACGCGTATCGGTCTCCCCGTGAGGGGCATGGGGATGTCCGCGACCGTATGAAGGGTGTATTCAAACTCACCGGTTTCCCCTGCCGTTTCAGTTATTTCTTTTATTTTCGCGGTATCCATCTTTATAGGTACACTCAGCGAAAGTCTTGATTTACCGGGTACACTTTGTATGTCTTCACTCCTTCCTGAAAAAAGGGGCTCCCCCCAGACTTCCAGGGAGTAGTCGAGTCCCGACGGAGAGATGTTGAAGGGTGCCGGGTTTGAAATGGTAAGATCGACCAGGAGTTCAATGTCTTCGAAGGACATATCGATGAGCTCGATTTTTTCTATGGACAACTCCGGTTCGGGCGCGGGGGCGGGTTCAAGCTTCGGGGGAACAGCTTCCTCCTGAGAGGTGCAGGAGAGAATAAAGGAGGAAAAAAGAACTCCCGCAAAAATAAAAACCGTGGCGTTTCTGCTTGTTTTTAGAGAATTCTTCATCCTTCCAACCTCCGTGATTCCACTCTTCGTGAGGTAACTGTTAGATAAAAAGCTTCAGCACATGCCGCACAGAGAAAGGCAACTGCCATGGAATAGATTCCCGGGACAGGTAATAAAAAGGCCCCGGCAAACAGAACCCCCAGGAGCACGCACGCATTTATCCCCACCGCTTTACTTACATAAACGGTTCTTTTTTTGTGAACGAGAATTCCCCGGTACATGAATACAAAGGCCAGCGCACCCAGGGCGAGGGACATCACAATTGTAGGAAAAGGGGTAAAGGGGAGCAGGTCTTCGGGAAGAGAACTTATAGATCGGTACCATATGTTCCGCAGGGGGGTGACTGCAATAGTTAAGGCAGTAGTACTCACTCCAAGGCCGACGAGAGTGGAAAATTTCTTTAATTGCTCTACAGTTGCCCTCCCGGAGGCCAGACTTGATATGGTAACTTCCTGGAGAGCAAGGGTAATTGATTGGAAGAGAAATATAAATCCCATAAGTACGGGAAAGATTGCCAGGCTGTCCAGTGGCCGAGGAGCCTGGGCCAATCCTACGCTGATTACAGAACGTGCGGCAAGCAGTATAATAGACGTTAAACTTAAGGGAACATAAAATTCTACCAGTTCTTTCCAGCCCATGACGATATCATCCGGAGAATTTGTCTTGGGAATTCTCAGCCGTATCACCGGTCTGGCAAAAATATACGCTGATACCGTACCTGCAACCACACTGAATATCAACACGAGTCCGCCCAGGACTGCTCCGGGTAGGTCCAGAAAGAAATACCCCACCAGGGTGAGCGAGAGCATGGATACCAGGCGGGAGATCATGCTATAACTCACATAATCCGACCTTCCATAATGAATTAAAACTCCCTGCCATAAACGTCGGTATCCTATGCTGGAACTCCACGGAATCATAACGGTAAAGGCAAGTCGACTGGGTTCTATTATTTCGAGGGGAACCCCGATCACCGTACCCACCAGCCATGTGTAAACGGGGGGAATAGCTATAAGTATATGAAGCAGGGTAAGCCCGCATGCCAGCACATGCATGAAATTGAGTAGCTTCTTGTATCTGCGATAGGAGGATGCCAGGGCAGTACCGGCGGCCAGCATCTGAATGATGGGGCTTTCCACAATTAAGCTGAGGGAAAAGGCCAGCCCGAAGGCGGCCAGCTGAATTTTAGCCTCCGCCATTCGGGCTAATACGGCGGTAATAAAGGGCTGCTCTATGCCCATTATCAGCCACATTACCGCCAGGGGGAACCAGAGCCTGAAGATTTGTCGTTTTGCCATGGGCCTCAATGTATGCACCACCCCTTTCCGTGTCAAGCCTGCGTTATATAACTTTGCAGAAGAGAATATGTTTCATTTATGTGGTCTCTCGTATTCATTTTATGCTCCCACTCTTCCTTATAATGTCAATTCAGCAGCTCCGTGATAAGTTCGGGTAGCGGACACGCTTCTATTGATTTATCCAGAGGATATCGTTCGGCCCCAGGATATACAACGTAAATTTTTTCGAGTTGCAGATCTTCGAGCGCGATGTGCTGGGACCGCGTTGTTTTTGGTGTTTCGGTAAACTTGCATTCCACACCGATGTTTTTCCCC
>CAZJIN010000336.1:0-3903 GCA_964545955.1 uncultured Sediminispirochaeta sp. | reverse complement strand
CCGGTGAGCGCCATCGTGCGCGCGAGCGCTTCTGGAAGCGCGACCAATATCATCACGGGTATGGGAATGGGAATGCTCAGCACCTTTCCCTCGATGTTGCTGATTCTGGTCGCTATCCTGGGAGGTTCGTCCCTTGCCGGTCTTTACGGGATCGCAATCGCGGCCCTGGGTATGCTGATGACCCTTGGGATTCAGCTCGCCGTGGATGCCTATGGTCCCATCGCGGATAACGCGGGGGGACTGGCCGAAATGGCGGAGTTTCCTCCGGAAGTCAGGAAAATCACCGACAAACTCGACGCGGTGGGAAATACCACCGCCGCAATCGGAAAGGGCTTTGCGATAGGTTCCGCCGCCCTCACCTCGATCATTCTGTTTACCGCTTTTCGTCAGGAAGTGGGAATAGATTTGATAGATCTGATGGAGGTCGAAGTGCTCGCGGGAGTGCTGCTTGGAGCGGTGATACCCTATCTTTTTTCTTCAATGGCGATGAACGCGATCGGCGACGCCGCCTTTTCGATGATCGAAGAAGTACGCCGACAGTTTCGGGAAAAACCGGGTATACTGGAAGAGACGGAAGAACCCGACTACAAGCGATGTATTGATATCAGCACAACGGCGGCATTGAAAAAAATGATGCTTCCGGGTATTGTAGCGGCGGCGACACCGGTACTGATAGGTTTTATAGGGGGAGTGCAAATGCTGGCCGGCCTTTTGATCGGTGTGACCGCTTCAGGCGTTGTTTTGGCAATTTTCATGTCCAACACCGGTGGGGCCTGGGATAATGCCAAAAAAATGATCGAAGAACGCGACATAGACGGAAAGGGTTCCGATTCGCATACCGCCGCTGTCGTCGGTGACACCGTAGGTGACCCCTTCAAGGATACCGCCGGTCCGGCCCTGAACATCCTGATCAAATTAATGGCGGTGGTTTCCCTCGTGATTGCACCGATGCTCAAGTCCTTTTTTGGAGGCTGAAGATGGAATATAGAAAGAGAATGTACCTTATACTGCACCCGAACCTCGCGCTGGTCGGCTCTCAGCTTGATCCACAGCAGTTTGCCAATCACTACACCTCGGGTTCTTCCCGGTACTACAGTGGAAAAGTGATTTTTGCCGAAATCGATGTTGACTTCCGGCATCCCTATTTCCCGATTCATGAAATGCTGAAAGGGCTTACGCCCCATGAAGATGACGGACGGCCGAAGGCGACGAAATTCATCTCCAGCTACAGGGTTCTCGAGCATATGGATTTTGATGCTATCATGAGTCTGAACCTGGTAACTGCGGAAGGGGATGTACTGACCCTCGCCCCCGATTCGACAAGTTGCCCGGAAACCAGGGATGATAAGATTCGAATCTTCGCGGAGATGGCACCCCTGAGAATGCTGGTACTGAGCGACTACTCCGCCAGGGAGTTTGGTCGGTATATTACACAACCCGACAATCCAAAGGGCGCCCCCGCCCTGTTCTTCACCCAGATCGATATGGATATCAAAGTGTTCATCGAAGATTTTGAATCACACCCCTTCAGGGAGTCCCCCATCAGAAGTATCCATCCATCGCGCTTGAGGGATTCCTATTACGAACTGAAAAGCACTGCCGACAAGCACACCAAGGGTCTCTGTCTGGACAGTTCCATCGATCAGAGTTCTTATCGCTATATCAGCGAAGGTTTTACCTTTGCTTCCCAGAAGCAGACGAAGTGTTTCACCATGCCAAATTTTACGGACCTTGAAAGAAATCACTACAAGTTCTGGAAGCATATGTAATTATAATGTTCCCAGACTCAGGTCACCGAAAATCTTGAAGCTCCTCCCGTCACGCGTTACTTGAAGGTCCCGGTTGGGAAAGTATTGGGGGAGTCGGTCCCGAATAAAAGCAACAGCCACCTCTTCGATCTCTTCTTCCACATCATCGGGCACATCCGCGAGGGTCACCATATCGATATCCACCACATAGCCCCGACCCTTTTCCGAACCAAACCCGGCGGAAAAGGCAGCCCCGACGTTGAAGAGGCCGTCATGTTCCTTGTTTGCGGTGATTCCCCGACGAGCCCTCCCCGGATGCAGGGGGTAGAGTCCTCCATACCTGTCCTCAAGATAGTCATCCAGCTCGTCGAATAGAGCCTTCAGCTTCCTGTCAAATTTTTCAAGCTTATGTTGAATAAAGCATTACCTCACCGACAATCTGTTAATGCATCAGGCGGCCTTCATGGCCCTCCATTTTTTCCACTGGTACCACTGTTCGGGATAGAGATTCACATATTTCTGCCAGAGACCCAGGGCTCTCTTTGCCGTATTCGTGCCGCGGTGACCGTTGTTAATGGGCTCACAGATCAGCTTGAACCTTCTTTTACCCATACGTTTCAGAAAAACCCCCACCACGGGAGCACCGGAACGCTTTGCCAGGAAATCAAGGGTGTTGTCAAAATAGAGCCGTTGTCCGAACAGCTCAATAGTACGATTTTTCTTGATTCTCCACTTATCCACTTCATCACACTCGGTCATCAGCAGCCTGTTCTTTTCAAGGCTCTCAAGGGCCGTTCCGTACACCGAAGAGGTGGTCGCGGAGGTGATCAAATCGGCATCAAGATGCTTTGCCTTCTCCTGCAGCGATCGCGCGAGATGTTCAGTTTGACATTCGAGTATCACGCTGATCGGATATCCCTTCAGTGCGAGGACCCAGGGGATAAATTCTACCGCGCCCCAATGGGCGGTTACCAGGATAACCCCCTTGTCCCTCGAGAGAGCTTCATCAAGGATATGGCCGTTCTCAATGGTAAATCGCCGGTCCACGAGCCGGCTGATATCATCCATACTCTTAAAGGCTGAGTACATCTTCTCGAAGTAATGGTCAAAAATCCCCCTGAAAGCTTCTCTTGTCTTCCTCCGCACATATTTTGCGGGTTTGCCCTTGAGAAGATCCCGTACATTCCCTTCGATCAGGTGTTTTTCCTTTCGCCGAATCAGGTAGTAGATACGACCAATCAGCTGCATGTACGTATAACTGCAGCTGTAGGGAAGCTTCTGGAAGAGAACAACATTAAACTTGAGCTGGAAAAATTTGGACAGATTCAGTTTCATAACACACCTCTGTATTGTTTGATGTGCGAAGAGTTCCTGCCGGTATTCCGTACTTTTAAAACTGTGTAGCAGCACTTTCGCCCTGCTATTTTCACCTCATGGGCGGGATAATTCAAGTTGTTTTTTCTTTTCGTTAAAAAAATAGTGGTTGAAAAAAGGCGTGTGCTTACGGAGGGGTAGTCGCCGATCCGTCTATCCCACTACCTCCCACGCACGGAAAGATCAGTTTACAATATCCGTCCCCACGTGCACGAATATCTCCTTAAAAACCTCAACCACCCGCGGGGCAAACTGGATTCCGCTCTGTCTTGAAATACGAATCAGTGCTTCTTCGGGGGATAATCCGTTTCGATAGGGACGGGTAGAGGTGATCGCATCATAAGCATCCGCCAGGCTCAGTATTTGCGCCCCCAGGGGAATTTCTTCACCGATCAAGCCGTCAGGGTAGCCTGAGCCGTCGTACCATTCATGGTGGTTCCGGATGAGGTAGAGATGGTCCTGGAGAAAACTGATGGGACGCACTATTTCCTCGCCCTTTGCCGGATGTTGTTTGATAGCGTTGTATTCCATTTCCGTCAGATCACCGGCTTTACACACGATACTCTCGGAAATCCCGATCTTGCCGACATCGTGGAGAAGACACCCCAGTCGAAGATACTCGATTTCCTTCGGACTGAGTCCCATTTTTTCCCCTATATGCAGAGAAATCTGGGCAACCCGTTCCGAATGACCCCTCGTGTAGGCATCCTTTTCCTCAATTGCCTGGACCAGCGCCTTTACCGTGTTGAGATAGCTGCTTTCAACCTCTTCCTTCAATTGC
>CAZJIN010000335.1:0-3918 GCA_964545955.1 uncultured Sediminispirochaeta sp. | reverse complement strand
CAGGCCGACGGGGGCACCCACGTGGAAAATACCAGGGAGATCGGGAACTTCAGAATAACGGGTCACAAGAGCAAGGGTAAAATAAACAAGCGCCTAAAAGTAGAGCTTGATTAGAAGTGAGACGGATCAGCTCCTTTGTTGCTGATTTCGAGGCCCAGGCAACTTAAAGGAGAACACTATTTCATATCCTCACGCACCGGGGAAAAAAGATCAATAATGCGACAGGCCGTGAGCGATCGGCCGGAGTGTTTTACATTGGGCGGGATGACCACCACATCTCCTATCTGAAGTCGGCGTGCCTCCCCATCCACGGTCAGTTCGAGCTCACCCTCCTGAAGGATTGCAATCTGCTCGTGGGGATGCGAATGCTCGGGCAATTCTACACCGGGTTCGAAATCCCAGTGGGCCACGGTCATTCGCTCCGAGTGAATAGTACGAAGATTCATCCCCTCCATTTTTTTCTGTAGGGGAATTTCACTCCAATGATATCTGTTCATAGTTATCTCCCTCTCTTTGATCATATCTGAGAGCACACACAAAAAGAAAGTCCCCCAGCCTATTCAGGTACTGCTGAGACGATGCGAGGTAATCAAGCCCCCTGTCCCGGATACAACTCACCACCCATCGTTCAGTCCGCCGACATACGGCTCTGGCAACATGAAGGGATGCGGAAACCGTCGAATCACCGGGTTGAATAAAGCCCACGGGTATTTCAGTTCCCTCCATCAGCCGTTGTTCCATTTTTTCAAGACCGACGATATCCGAATTCTCAATGCCACGCAGTTTTTCAAAAAGGGGTGAACGTCGGGGTACCGCAATCATACCCGCGATCTTCTGCAGGTTCTCCTGAATTAAGGTGATACCCCTTTCCTTTTGGAGAAGAAGATCCCCCATATCCCGGGGTTCATTTTTCATTAAAGCCCTGACGAAACCCAGTTGTGAGCTCAGCTCATCGATAGTACCCAGGGTATGGAAAAACAGATCATCCTTGCGGCGCCGCTCACCATCGGCGAGACTCGATTCTCCACGATCACCGCCACGGGTGGTTACTTGTTCAAATTGGATCCTTCCCATACTATCAAGAATACCCGATACTTCCGGTTTTTTAAAGTCCCGAACAGCACGTTCCCGAACAACACTTCAGGTTGTCCCGAACCATCCGTCAGGACCATTCGCCTGGAACAACTAAAATTCTACTTGCGGGGCTTTTCACTTTTCAGGTACTATACATACAAAAGAGGACTCGAATGGGATCTAAAGAAAAATTAATACTGATAGTAGACGATAACCCACAGAATATTCAGCTTGTCGCCACTTACCTTAAATCCGAAGAACATTACAGGATCTCCTTCTCCCAATCCGGAACGGATGCCCTGGACAAAGTGAAAAATGCCGATTTTGATTTGGTCCTTCTAGATATTATGATGCCTGGAATGGACGGGTATGAAACATGCAGAAGGATTCACGATCTGCCCGGGTTAAGGGAAACCCCTGTCATCTTTCTTACCGCCAAGGTGGACAAGGACAGCATCGTCCGGGGTTTTGAAGCCGGGGCGGTGGATTATATAATGAAACCCTTCTATGGTCCGGAACTCCTCGCGAGATTTCGAACTCACATCGAACTGAAGTCCGTCCGCGACAGGCAGGAAAAGATCAATGTGCATCACAACAAGGAGATCCTAAAGGGAATCGAGATGGAAACCGAACTCAGGGCTTCAAGGGAGGAACTGCAGAGGGTCAATCGACAGCTTTTTCAAGAAGCCACCACGGATTCTCTCACAGGTCTTCTCAATCGAAGAAAGATGCTGGATTTTATCGAATATGAGCACGAACGAACCGATCGATCACAACAGGTCTACTCACTGATAATGTCGGATATCGACTTTTTTAAGAAGATAAATGATACCCATGGACACGATTGCGGAGACCTGGTCTTACGGGAAATTTCACAGGTTTTTCTTTCTCAGGTGCGTAAGCAGGACCAGATTGCCCGCTGGGGGGGAGAGGAATTCCTGCTCCTCCTTCCGGATACGGAGGAAAAGGGCGCCTTCACCCTGGCGGAAAAGATAAGAAAAACTATCGAAGCTCATACATTTTCCTGCCCCGCGGTAGATCTGAATATTACCATGACCTTCGGCATCACCACGAGGAATGGTGAAGCCGATTCGGAAGGTCTCATCAAGCAGGCCGATATTGCCCTCTACACCGGAAAGGAAAGGGGTAGAAACCGTAGCCAGCAATTCGCTAAGTAAAAAAATAAAAAATAAGCTGTGCTATTTCTGAGGCTCCGTCGCGTAGGGATATCCGGAATTTTCAAGAATCCGTGGAAACTTCCGAATCAGTACCTCGAGCTCCGAAATGTCGAGTTGTTCCGCCGCGTGTAGCAGCTCACGCGCGTATCGAACCAGATAGAAGGCACCATGGACACGCCCCAGTTCTTCAAGGGATTCGGCAAAACCCTGTAGTTCATCGATAAACATCGTATGTTTCAATTCCTCCCAGCGCGGATAAAAATCATCTCTGATTTTTTCCAGCATTTGCGGTTCATTATGAATGTAGTCATGCACTGTGTACATTTCAAGTTGACGCGCGGTTTCCGTTGTAGCCCTGCCGGTACCCGACGTCTCAGAAATATCCCCGTTTCGCGCGGCCTCCTTCACTTCAACATTTCTCAGGACCACACGAAAACTTGATCCTTCCCCCTCTCTGCTGCGAAGGGAAATCTTTCCGTCCATCGCTTCCACAAGTTGTTTTGTAATTGCCAGGCCCAGACCGGTCCCTCCGAATTTTCGGCTGTTCTGCCCCTCCTGTTGTTGAAACGCCTCAAAGACTTTCTGCTGCTGGTCCTTTTTTATCCCGATTCCGGTATCCTCCACTTCGAAGCTCAGGTCAACCCGATTTTCCCTCCCCTTACTTTGGAGACTCTTCACCACGAGTTTGACATACCCCTGATCGGTGAATTTAACCGCGTTTCCTATCAGGTTGAGCAGCAGTTGCCGAATTCGACCTTCGTCGAGAACAACCCTGACCGGAAGGTCCTTTGAGATTTCCTCGATATAATGAATGCCCTTTCCCTCCATGGTCGCTTTGAAGATCTGTCCAATATCGTTGATCAGAACACGTAGATCAATCTCCCCGTAGTCCAGTTCCAGATATCCAGATTCAATGCGGGAAATATCGAGAATATCATTGATGAGATTGAGGAGTACATTCCCCGCTTTCCCAATCGATTCGATATACCCTTGCATTTCGGCATCACAATCCGCCTCAGCCAACAGCTGGTTGTACCCGAGAATAGCATTCATGGGAGTGCGAATCTCATGACTAACATTGGCAATGAAGTTGCTCTTCGCGCGGTTTGCCGACTCAGCCTCCTCTTTGGCTACTCTCAGCTCATTTTCCATCCGCTTCCTGTCGGTAAGATCCGATTGAATCACCACAAAGTTCGTAACCTTCCCCTCATGGTCGAGGATGGGGGTAATTGTCTGATACCCATAGTAAGGCTCATCGCCTTTCCTTTCGTTGATGATCTCACCTTCCCATTTTTTCCCGAGGAGCACCGTATCGCGAAATTCTTTAGAAGACCATTGCTCCGGTACTTTTCCGATGATCTCTTCCGCCCGGTATCCCGTGATGCGTTCAAAGGCCGGATTCACATATTCGATCTTTCCCACCTCATCGGTGATGTAAATTGAGAACCCCGACGCCTGTACCGCTCTCTGAAATTTCTGAAGCTCCCGTTCCCGGACCTTGATTTTATGGGCCAGGTTGTTGAAGGCTCCCTGCAGTTGAAGGAATTCTCTGTACCTGGAAAGTTGTTTTTCCACTGAAACAAGGGTGTTGTTTCTGGAAGACCGGCGTACTACCTCGACGAAAGAATCGAGGGGACTCACCACCACACGATCAATCAGCTTCCCC
>CAZJIN010000334.1:0-3927 GCA_964545955.1 uncultured Sediminispirochaeta sp. | reverse complement strand
AATGGAGTACCCTTTCTTTCAGCTTATTGTCTTTTAGGATCTCATCCCGCTGTGCGTAAATGAACTTTCTCTGTTCATTCAGCACATCGTCGAAGTCCAGTAAATGTTTTCGAATCTCGAAGTTCCGTTCCTCCACTCGATTCTGGGCGCGTTCGATGGCCTTGTTGATGAGGGGGTGATAGATCGGTTCTCCAGCGGCCATTCCGATCTTTCCCATAAGGTTTTTCATGTTGTCCCGCGCGAAAAGCCTCATCAGATCGTCGTCGAGGGAAAGAAAAAAACGGGATTCCCCGGGGTCGCCCTGACGTCCGGAACGTCCCCTTAACTGGTTGTCGATCCGCCTGGATTCATGGCGCTCGGTACCGAGAATATAAAGACCTCCCGCCTGCTGTACCTCTTCATATTCGGAAAGCCATGTCTTATACTCTTTTTCAAAGGCCTTCATAAAATCCCCGTCAGATGCATTTGTTCCAACTTTGCGTCGGGCCCGAAATTCGGGATTTCCACCGAGCTTGATATCGGTTCCTCTTCCGGCCATATTGGTGGCTATGGTCACCGAGCCCCTCGCCCCGGCCTCGGCTATAATTAGTGCTTCCCGGGCGTGGTTTTTTGCATTTAAAACCTCGTGCTTCACCCCGCGTTTAAGCAAAAGGCGGGACAGGTGTTCTGATTTTTCAATGGAAACGGTTCCGACGAGGACTGGTTGTCCTTTCTCGCGAAGCCTGGCTATTTCGTCGGAGATTGCGTTGTATTTGAATTCTTCGTTCAGATATATCACATCGTCCTGATCAAGTCTCACCATCGGGCGGTTTGTGGGAATGACAATCACATCAAGGTTGTAGATCTTGGCGAACTCCCGCGCCTCAGTATCGGCGGTACCGGTCATTCCGGAGATTTTGTCGTAGAGACGAAAATAGTTTTGGAAGGTGATAGTGGCGAGGGTTTTGTTGCGTCTGGCTATCTTGATGTTTTCCTTTGCCTCTATGGCCTGGTGCAGACCTTCAGAGTACCGTCTTCCATGGAGGATACGACCGGTGAACTCATCCACTATCTCTACTTTGCCGTCCTGAACAACATAATCCACATCCTTCTGGAATATTTTGTGGGCCTTCACGGCCTGGGTTATGTAGTGGATGTATTCGAAGTTATCGTTGGTGAAAAGTGAATCCTGGATCACCTTGTTCTTTAAGAGAAGCTGTTCCACATGGTTGATTCCCTCATCGGTGAAGGTCACCCTTCGCGACTTTTCTTCTACCTTGTAGTCGCCCTCCGGCTCTTCCGGATACTCGCCCGTGTTAGGGTCCTTTGGACATTCCCGCAGTTGCGACACGAGTCTGTTTACGTCGCTGAATTTTCGGGTGTCGTCATCGGCCTGACCGGATATAATCAAAGGGGTTCGGGCTTCGTCAATCAGGATTGAATCGATCTCATCGATAATACAGTAATGATGCCCCCTCTGTACCCTCGTATCGGAATCCCACCGCATATTGTCACGGAGATAATCAAAGCCGAATTCGTTGTTAGTGCCGTAGGTAATATCTTTTTTGTACGCCCCCTTGCGGGCTTCGTTGTCCATATTCGCGAGGACGGACCCGACGGAGAGCCCGAGGTAGTTGTAGACCGGCTCCATCCACGCGGCATCGCGTTCGGCCAGATAGTCGTTTACCGTTACCACATGAACCCCTTCCTGGGGAAGGGAGTTGAGATAGGCGGCCGTAACACTGGAGAGGGTCTTGCCTTCACCGGTCTTCATTTCCATGATCTTTCCCTGATGCAGTACGATTCCACCAAGAAGCTGGACGTCGTAATGACGTTCTCCCAGTACCCGTCTGGCGGCTTCTCTCACCAGGGCAAAGGCCTCGGGAAGTAACGCGTCCAGGGATTCACCCCCTCGGTACCGGGTCCTGAGTTCAAGTGTGAGTCCGGGAAAATCCTTCGGTTGCAGATCAAGGGTCCAGTTTTCCAGTTCATTGATTTTTTTTAAAATGGCAAGCAGGGCTTTCAAGTCTTTCTCATGCTGCGAACCGGTGAATTTATTTGAAATTTTTTTCAGCATATCCGTTGTATACTCCTTCTGAAGTGAGTATATATTTTACACCAAGAGACTACATATTTCTACCATTGCCGCTACTGAATTGACATGGAGGAAGTCCGAAGAGTAGTATGGAGTCAATGAGACGTGTATTCCTTTTTTTACTAATTCCGACATTGTTTATCTTTTTCGGCTGCACAGTCGATGAGACTTCCACCCTCAAGAGAGAAAAGCTTTTTGAGCTTCAAATCGGGAAGATGGAGGACCAGCTCGATATGCTGCAGCTACCGGGACAACCGGTCCGTCAGAAAACCCGTATCCTTATGCGTGACGGTCTCTTTTATATATCAAACGGCAATTCGGCCAAACTCATGGAGTTTACGAGTTACGGAGATATCCTTTCTTTGTATTACAATCCTGAACAGAACCCTGAACCGATTCTCCTGCTGACCTCCGTCAGTGAAGACGAAGAGACCGTCTCGAACAGGAGGGCTTATCGCTATCCCTTTCGTGAGGTGGGAGAGATAGGGATCACCACCGATAAAACTCTGTTGGTGGAGGATCGTGTATCGAAGGTTCAGCAGGAGTATGATCCCGAGATCGAAGCAATGTTGAACAGGGTGGTTTTGAGGTTTGATTCAGAGGGAAACTATCTTGATTATCTCGGTCAGGAGGGAGTGGGGGGGACGCCTTTTCCCTATATCGAATCAATACAGGTGACCGGTTCTGATGAAATCGTGGTAATCACCAGGTCGGTCAACTACTGGTTGGTTTTCTGGTTCAGCAAGTCTGGGTCCCTGATGTACAGGGCAACCATTTTGCGAAGCAGTCTGCCGGTTCCGAAAGGAACCGATCTGCTTCCGTCCCTGGGATCGATTTTTGCCGATGTTGACGAACATCTGCTTTATCTCAAAATAAATTATTACGGAAGCAACCGGGAAGATGAGGCTCAGGAGAAAAAGAATATCTATTTCCAATCGTCAAAAATATGGTGGTACAATCTGGACAAGGAGAGTTTTACCGGTTCCGTCGATGTTCCTGTGAAGGTGGAGGATTTTAGGATTTCAGAGTTTGAGAGGGTAAAAAAAATACGAGATCTTTACACCCTGATCGGTAACAGCGAGAAGAATGTGTTTTTTCTCATGGGCCACCACAGGGAGGAACTCTTTGAACTGATCCTGCTGCGGAGGGACGGATCGGTTATTACTAGAAGCTTTATCGAAATACCTGAAAAATCGGTGGTCTACCGAGACTTTTATCTCTCGAATGACGGGGTTCTTTGTGCTCTTCTGGTGAATGAGTACAGCGCCGATGTTGTGTGGTGGAGGACAGACCGGTTTTTGGAGGAAAGCAATGAAAATCGTATCAGCTCAGGTTATGGCGGAGATTGACAGCGTAAGTCAAAGAGAATTTCATATTCCCGGTCTGCTTTTAATGGAAAATGCAGGGATTAAGGCTTATCAGTTTTTTGAAAAATACTGGACGATCCGTTTTCCCGATAAGCCGCTGAAGGACCGGAGAATTACCTGTGTGGCGGGAGGGGGAAACAACGGTGGTGATTCACTGGTGTTCGCCCGACAGGCCTTTGTGGCGGGGATAAAACATGTCGGAATCGTGGTGAGGAATCGAAGGTTCAACGAACAGATGAAGGTCCACATCGGTATTGCCGAATCCCTCGGGTTTCCGATTTTCGATTGGGAAGAGAACGAGGAAGAGGCCCGACAGTCTTTAGCGGAATCGGATGTTCTGGTGGATGGGATCGCGGGTACTGGTTTGAAGGGCATGCTTCACGGTTCTGCTGAAGCCCTGGTGAGAGCGGTAAACGAGGGCCCCCTTCGTTTTGTCATCTCCCTTGATGTACCGAGTGGAGTAGGTGCGATCTTTCAATCCGGCTG
>CAZJIN010000333.1:0-3939 GCA_964545955.1 uncultured Sediminispirochaeta sp. | reverse complement strand
CGAAGAGAACCCTTACATTCTTCTTCCGGGCCAGGGAAATTATCTTTTGCAGCTCCCGAGGACTTGGCTCGTTGCCCCCCAGTTCGATGGGTATCTGGCTGAGACCGTAGTGCTCTGAAAAATACCCGAAAGAAGGATGATATACCAGAATCGGGCTGCCCTTTACGGGTTCGAGAATGTCTTGCAGGTCGTTGTCCAGCTCTTCAAGGTCTTCAATAAAAGCTTTGTAGTTTTGTGTGAACTCCTCTTTGTAGTGCGGAGCCAGTCCGTTCAGAGCATCGAGCATATTCTTTGCCTGGATTTCCACGAGAGGCGGCGAGAGCCAGATATGTGGATCAAGCATCCCCGTTTCATGGCCGTGAGCGTCTTCTTCCCCATCATGGTGGACTTCCCCTTCAAGTTCCACCTCCGACTGTATTTTTCTTCGTTCTATTCCCTCGGCCGTGTCCACGATTCGTAGTTTCGGAAGGTTTCCTTTGATTGAGGGAAGGAAGGAGTTTTCAAAGGGGACCCCTATGGTAAAAAAAAAGTCGGCCCCTCCCAGCGCGGAAACCTGTTTCGGTGTCGGATCGTAGGTGGTCGGACTGCGGCCTGGTGGGACGAGGACGTTGATTGCCGCAAGATCCCCGGTGATGCGTTCCACAAAGTAGCTCTGGGGGAGAATGCTGACGAAAATGTTCAGGGGAGCCTCTTTCTTCGGCGAGGTGTCGACTTCCCCGGTGCCGCCCGCGAAAAGCTGAGCCGCGGTAAGTCCGAAGAGAAGGAAGAGAAATACAGGGCGCTTCAACCATTTCATTAATGACTCCTTAGATAGTACTACTTAGTAATACCAAAATAGGTAAAACCCTTCGCCCAGTCAAGTTCAACAGGTCAAAAAAAAAAAGGCATTAGCAGCGAATTTCACAGGTAACTCCGCTCGATGCGGCCAGTTTATAGAGCTTCCGGAGCAGTCCTTCCCCCGGGGGCGGCAGAGTTGCCCAGGAGGGATCCAGGGTCGTACCCCCCCGAAAGGGAGTGAGTACGTAACGCTTTGCACCAGTCAGAAGGGGGACCATCTCCTCCATATCCGCGGTTCCCACGATCCCGGGTACGACGGTAGTCCGCAGTTCGTAGGTCATACCTGAGTGACGAAGATATTCGACGGAGGCTCTGATCCGGTCTGCCGTCGACCGATCACCCGGTTCGACCATTCCTCCGAGGAGTTTTTCATACCGCGAGGGAGCTGTTTTCAGGTCCATAGCCACATAATCAACGAGAATCCCGGAAAGCCTGTCGGGAAAGCTGCCGTTGGTGTCGAGTTTTACCTTCAGTCCGTGTCTGCGGACCAGGTGAAGGAGCTCGGGAAGGTCTTCGTGGAGGAGGGGTTCTCCCCCGGTGATGCAGACTCCCCCGAGTAGCCCGTCGCGGCGGTTCAGAAAAGCGTCCAATTCATCAAGGGTGATCATATCCTCCGGATAGGGCGGGGTGACAAGCCGCGGATTATGACAGTAGGGACATCGGAGATTGCAGCCCGGGGTGAACACCGTGGCGGCAAGTTCCCCCGGAAAATCGACAAGGCTTGTTTTTTGGAGACCGATTCTGCGCAGAGCCATCTTCTATTTCTCTATTCGCCGGCTCGCGATATCTCGGCTCGCGATTCGTTGACTCGCGATGCAGCGCCGCCGCTTGCTCCTGGTGTATGGTCTGCGGGATTTTCGAAACCCGCATGCAGACTGGACCACATCACCTCGATCTCGTCGGCTGAAAACCCGCGGGCAATCTCATCACCTTCATGGTCGAACATCACCACGGTGGGGGCGGCGAGCACCCCGAAGGCAGCCGCATCGGCGATTCCCTCGGCGGTATCTGCGTTGATTTCCCTTCCCTCGAGGGACAGCGATTTCATGAACTCCCGCACGGGAGGACAGTTGGGACAGTGGGGCCGATAAAAAAGCAGGTAGGAGAGGGGTACCGATGATCGGCTTGCTTCGGCTGTCCGGAGAATTTTTCTCGAATCGCCTGCCCGGGCTTCCGGGAGCCCATCCAGAAGGCTGAGCTGTGTGTCCTCGATTCGGTCTTCCTGTCGGGACGGCGATATCGGTCCGGGGACAGTCTTCTTTTCATTCTCCTTCTGCGGGGTTTTTCCAGAGCTTGTTTCAGGCCCGATCTCAGGTCCGACCTCAAGCCCAACCGCAGGTTCGGCCGTGGGTTCACCTGAGGGTTCGTCCTCAGGTTGGACTGGGGGGGCGGTCGCGGGTTCAGCCGCGGGGGCGAGAGGTTGTTCTGCCCCCGGGTCGGTGGAGACCTGTCCGGGGGCGGACCCCCCTTTTTTTTCCCTATTCCCGTTGCGGACCGAGCGGTAGTACCCGACGATCCGGGAGTAGACCTCCGCCTCCGCCCCGCAGCGGGGACAGGTAAAGTGTTCCCCCGGGAGGTAGCCGTGGTCCGGGCAGACCGAGAAGGTGGGGCTGATGGTGAAGTAGGGCAGTCTGTAGTTGTAGGCCACCGCCCTGACCATACTCCGGCAGGCTTTCCAGTCGCTCACCGCCTCACCGAGAAAGGCGTGAAAGACCGTACCGCCGGTGTACTTCGACTGCAGGGCGTCCTGGTGGTCCAGGGCTTCGAAGACATCCCGGGTATGGTCCACCGCGAGCTGGCTGGAATTGGTGTAGAAGGGTTCGGTATCCCCGCCGGTGATGATGTCGGAAAAGTGTTCGAGGTCATGCTTCGCCAGACGGTAGCTGGTACTTTCGGCGGGGGTCGCTTCGAGGTTGAAGAGATCTCCCGTCCGTTCCTGGAGGTCCGCGAGTTTTTCCCTCATAAAATCCAGCACCTCTCCGGCAAATCGGGAGCCCTCCTCGCTCGAGAGGTCGGTTCCCAGGAAATTCAGTACCGCTTCATGCATACCCACGATACCGATGGTTGAAAAGTGATTGTTCAGGTGTCCGAGGTAGCGGCGGGTATAGGGAAACAGTCCGTTCTCCATCAGGCGTTCCACCACCTTGCGCTTGATGATGAGGGATTGGGCGGCGAGGTCCATCAGGTGCTCGAGTCGGAGGTAAAAGTCCTGCCTGTCTTCACTCAGGTAGCCAAGGCGCGGCAGGTTGATGGTGACCACCCCGACGGAACCGGTGAACTCGTCGGAGCCAAAGAGTCCCCCGCCGCGCTTGCGGAGTTCCCGCTTGTCCAGCTGAAGACGGCAGCACATGGAGCGTACGTCCCCGGGGTTGAGATCGCTGTTGATGAAGTTCTGAAAATAGGGTGTCCCGTATTTCGCGGTCATTTCGAAGAGGAGCTTTGAGTTTGGAGAGTCCCAGTCGAAGTCCCGGGTAAGGTTGTAGGTGGGGATGGGGTACTGAAAGCCCCGTCCTTCGGAATCCCCGGCTATCATCAGCTCGATGAAGGCCCGGTTGATCATGTCCATCTCGGTACGGCAGTCGGCGTAGGTGAAGTTCTGATCCTCACCGCCCACCACCGCCTTTCGTTCCGCCATGTCTGAAGGAACGGTCCAGTCCAGGGTGATATTGGTGAAGGGCGCCTGACTGCCCCACCTGGAAGGTGTATTTACGCCGAAGATGAAGGTCTGGATACTCTGTTTCACCGTTTCGTAGTCGAGATTGTCTTTTTTCACAAAAGGGGCGAGGTAGGTATCGAAGCTGGAAAAAGCCTGGGCGCCGGCCCATTCGTTCTGCATGATACCGAGAAAATTGACGATCTGCTGTACCAGGGTGGACAGGTGCCGGGCGGGGGCGGAGGAGATCTTGTCCGGCACTCCCCCCAGTCCCTCTTCGATGAGCTGACGGAGAGACCATCCCGCGCAGTAACCGCTGAACATCGACAGGTCATGAATGTGAAAATCCGCGTTGCGGTGGGCCTCCGCCACTTCCGGGGGATAGATGTTCCTGAGCCAGTAACTCGCGGTGATGGTCCCGGTGTTGAGAAGGATCAGTCCTCCCACGG
>CAZJIN010000332.1:0-3941 GCA_964545955.1 uncultured Sediminispirochaeta sp. | reverse complement strand
AGCGACCACCTGTGACGTTGAAGGAGAAGCGGGCTGCGGTATAGCCCCGCACCCTGGCCTCCGGGGTGGCTGCGTAGAGTTTCCTGATACGGTCCCAAAAACCAATATAGGTGGCGGGACAAGATCGGGGGGTTTTACCGATCGGGGTCTGGTCCACCTCAATGGTACTGGAGAGTTTCTCCCACCCCTCCACGGCGTCACAACAGGCGGAATCCCCGGAAGATGGATGCGGAGCCGACTCCGAGGAACGAGTCGTTGTGGAAGTGGAGCGCTTTGCCCCTCGGTTTTTTCTGAACAGCTTCCTGAGACTGTAAAAAATAACATCCCGGGCGAGGGTGCTTTTTCCGCTCCCGCTCACCCCGGTGACGACAATAAGTTGTTGGAGGGGTAGGACAAGGTCGATCTCCTTCAGGTTGTGTGCCCGGGCTTTTCGCACGGTGAGCCTGCCGGCTTCCCCGTTCTTCCGGCTCTTCCCGGAGGTATGGGGCGCGTGGGAATGAAACGCGGGTTTGCGCAGCCAATCGGCGGTGGCGGAGTTCCGGTCCAGCAAAAGGTTCCGAAGGCTTCCCGAAAACATAAGGGAACCTCCACGTACACCCCCACCTGGGCCGAGATCGATAATGTGGTCGGCCTGCCTGATGGTTTCTTCATCGTGTTCCACCACTACTACGCTGTTCCCCTTGTCCCTCAGCTGTTTCAGGGTCTCCATGAGTTTTCGGTTGTCCCTCGGATGAAGACCTATGGTGGGCTCATCGAGGATGTAGCAGATTCCGCGCAGGTTTGAGCCAAGCTGGGCGGCAAGCCGGATTCTCTGGGCTTCCCCGCCGCTGAGGGTAGGTGCCGCCCTGTCGAGGGTGAGGTAGTCGAGTCCCACCTGCCGGAGGAAGGTAAAACGCGCGATCAGTTCGGCGGAGATGTCCCGGGAAATCTCGGAGGCCCTCCCTGCGGGGGTATAACGCTGAAAGAAATCAAGCCCTTCTCCGATGGTCATCCTGTTAAAAAAGTCGATCGAGTGTTCTTCGAAGCGAACAGTCAGGGCCTCGGGTCGCAGACGGGCTCCCCCGCAGGTCCGACAAGTGGAGATTTCTCCAGAGTCTTCGTCCAGGTGATTCCCGGTACCGGTGCAGACGGGGCACCAGCCGTGCCGGGAATTGTAGGAGAAAAACCGTGGATCCAGTTCCTCGAAGCTTCGCCCGCAGGAGGGGCAAGCACGACGGGTGGAGAAGACCTTCGGTTCAATGAAATCGGCCCAGGCTCCTCTTTTGTCCTCGTTCCGGGACACGACTTCATCGTCAAAAATATGAACCGTACCGCCGCCGAGGTGGAGTGCTTTTTCAAGAAACTCTCTGAGTATCCTCTCATTTTCCGGTTGGACTTCAATAGTCCCCACGGGCAGCAGTATGGTATGCTCCCGGTAGCGGTCCAGACGGGGCCATGGCTCGGTTTTCAGGAGATTTCCGTCCACTCGTAGTTGGGCATAGCCCTTTGCACGTGCCCAGGCTGCCAGATCGGTGTAGTAACCCTTTCGGGCGTTCACGAGGGGGGCGTCTATCTCAAGAGTACGACTGCGGAAGTCCCGGAGAAGGCTGTTCAGGATTTCTTCGATTGACTGGGGTACGATAGGAACCTCACATCCCGGGCAATACTGGGTTCCGAGGCGGACAAAGAGGAGCCGAAGGTAATGATAAATCTCCGTGGTAGTGGCAACCGTACTCTTCCAGCCCCCCCGGCTGGTTCTCTGTTCGATGGCCACCGTGGGGGGCACCCCGGCGACGCTGTCCACCTCCGGTCGTGACGATGGCTGAACAAATTGTCTCGCGTAGGCGTTCAGGGATTCCAGGTATCGGCGCTGTCCTTCTGAAAAAAGGATATCAAAGGCCAGGGTGCTTTTCCCGCTTCCACTCACCCCGGTAATGACGGTGAAAGCGTCCCGCGGGATTGTGACGTTCAGGTCCCGCAGGTTGTGTTCCCGGGCGCCTCTGATGGCGATCCGTCCCCTGAAATAGGGAGGGACGCCGTCGGCGACCTCTACGATCCCGGATGTCCCGGTAGTCTGAGCATCCTTCACGCCCCCAGCTGAATTCCGGCTTTCAAGGTACTCCTTCAGGGCCCTGCCGGTATGACTATTGGGGGCGTTCACTATCTGTTCAGGTGTTCCCTCGAAGATCATTTCACCCCCGCCGCTTCCGCCTTCCGGTCCGAGGTCGATAATCCAGTCTGAGCTACGGAGAACGTCGAGATTGTGCTCGATCACGATGAGGGAGTGTCCCCCTTCGATCAGACGGCGAAAGGCACCGATCAGAACGGCAATATCGTGAAAATGCAGGCCCGTGGTGGGTTCATCAAAGAGAAAGAGGGTGGTCTTGTCGGGAGCGGTGCCGTGACCAAGTTCCGTGAGATGGCTGGCCAGCTTCAGGCGCTGGGCTTCACCACCGCTCAGGGTCGGAAGGGGCTGACCGAGGCGCAGGTAGCCCAGGCCTACCTGGAGCAGGGGATCGAGTTTTCTCAGCACTGCCGGGGTGCCGGCGAAGAACACGCAGGCCTCATGAACGGTCATTTCGAGTACTTCCGCGATCGATTTTTCCCCGGGTGTTTCTTGCTTTGCCGATGGTGCGTTTTTTTCACTGTTCCTGGAGACAGGGGGGATCCTTACGTCCAGGACTTCGGCTCGGTATCTGCTGCCGTTGCACTCGGGGCAACGGATGTACACATCGCTGAGAAACTGCATCTCCACACGTTCGAAGCCCCTTCCTTCGCAGATGGGACAGCGGCCCTTCGGACTGTTGAAACTGAAGGTTCCCGCGCTGTAGCCACGGGAGATTGAGAGTGCCTCTCCGGCAAAGATCTTTCGGATCGGATCGAGGGCTCCCACGTAGCTGACGGGGTTGGAGCGGGTGGTTTTTCCGACCGGAGACTGGTCGACGAGGACCACCTCACCGACCATGTCTGCTCCTCGCACCTCGCGGCATGATCCCGGCTGTTCCACGGGGCGGTGTTTCAGCTTTCGAAGGGCCTTGTAGAGGATGTCCTGGATGAGGGTGGATTTTCCCGAACCGCTCACCCCGGCGACACAGACCATTCGGTGCAGGGGAAACCGGACATCGATTTTTTTTAGGTTGTGTTCTGAGGCCCCCAGAACGGAAAGGGTTTGTCCTTCAGCTCCGGTGGTGGGGAGGAATCTCTCCGGGGCCAGGGGAATTTTTTTCTTTCCCACCAGGTAATCCGCCGTCAGGGTCAGCCCTCTTCGGATGAGTTCTTCCGGTGGCCCGATGAATTGAATTTCTCCGCCCCCTTCTCCCGCCGCGGGCCCCATATCAATCACCAGGTCCGCCGCCATGATGACCTCGGGATCGTGTTCCACCACGAGGAGGGTATTGCCGCTGTCCCGCAGTTTTTTGAGGATTGTGATCAGCTTCCGGATGTCCCTGGAGTGGAGCCCGATGCTCGGTTCGTCCAACACGAAGAGGGTATTCACCAGGGAGGTACCCAGGGCGGTGGTCAGGTTGATTCTCTGGACTTCACCCCCGCTGAGTGTTCTGGATTGCCGATCGAGGGTGAGATAACCAACGCCCACTTCGACGAGGTAGTGCAGACGGCTGCGGACCTCACCGAGGACGACCTTCGCGGCCTCATCCATCGGGGAGGGTAATTCCAGGTTTGAAAAAAAACGGGCGACCTCATCCAGGGGAAGTTGCATGATTTCATGGATATTCAATCCGGGGAGAGAAGGAGGGGGCTTTGTTTCGGAATGACCGTGACCGCCGATCCGCCACAGTAGGGGTTCAGGTTTGAGCCTGGCGCCGTGACAGGCGTGACAGGTGTGGTAGGTCCGGTATTTCGAGAGGAGCACGCGAATGTGCATCTTGTAACTCTTTGACTCCAACCATTTAAAAAAACGTTCGGTTCCATACCACACTCCCTCGTCCCAGTCTCCCTCGCCG
>CAZJIN010000331.1:0-3954 GCA_964545955.1 uncultured Sediminispirochaeta sp. | reverse complement strand
GATTACCTGCGCGAGAAAGAACCTGAGCTATGGCTCTCGCTGAACCCACTTTTCGAAGAAGCCATCGGGCCCTTCCAACGTATGGCCCCTTTTGAGAACGTTTACATCCTCACCACCAAGCGCAGGGAAGACGTGGAGGATATTCTTTCCTACTGGGGCATTGATTTTCCCTCCGATCATATTTACCCGGTATCGGCCCGTGAAAAATACCCGCGATTGCGGGAACTCATGGCCCTGACCGGTTCAACCCCCGCTGAGATTACCTACATTGAAGACCAGATCAGCTTCCTCCCGCCGGCGGCCTCCCACGGAATCAAGGTCTACCTGGCCGGCTGGGGATACGTCTCACCGGAACAGAAGGAAGCAGCCCGTTCTCACTCCATTCCGGTCATTGAAAAAAAAGAGATGGCCCGACTTATGGACTCCCTCCGCTCATAAAAAACCTGGTTGAACAGATGCTGCGCCTCAGCAGACTACTGGTGGATTTTCCCGAAATCACGGAGGTGGACCTGAATCCGCTCCTCTATTCCTCTGACACTACCATGCTTTTTTTAATTTCAGATATAATCCTAAAATGCTATGAAAAACCTCGACGAACTCGTATTTAACATAAATCAGGTGGCAAAACAGATCAACGTCGTTCCCGGGACCATTCGAAACTGGGAGAAAGACGGCCTCTTTACCGCCCGCAGGACCTCGAACAACTACAGGATCTACAGCTTCAAGGACATCAGTTTTCTCAAACGGGTCAAAGAACTCTCCGTGGACAAGCGGCTCAGTTACGAGATGGTGAAAAGAATTCTGGGAATGCAGCTCATGGAGCACAAGGCCGATCGCCGAAGGGGAAATAAAATACCCCAGCTCTCAAAAAAATTCCTGACCCGAAAATGGCGGACCCTCAGGGAGGAATCCGGCTTTACCCTCGAAGGAGTCTGCATCCACAACCTGGTGGCGGACAAAACCGCCCATGTAAAAAGCATGATGTACACGGTGCAACCGGGTTGTGGTAACTACCAGGATCACAGCCACTTCGGAGAAGAGTTCGTTCACGTTCTGTCGGGAACCCTCGAGTTTACCCTGAACGATACCCAGACCTATCAGCTCAGTCCCGGGGACTCCCTCTTTTTTCATTCAAATGAAAAACACAAGTGGTACAACAACGGCGAGACCGTCACCCGGGCCATGTGGATCTACTCACCCTTTCGGGAATAGGAATAGACCGGTAGATCAACAAACTTATTGGGGCGCCCTCAGTCGTCTTCGTAGAGCTCGTGGATCTCATCCCATGCCTCAGGTTCACCGGCCCGCAAACGCTCAAGCAGCAGGTATTGACTCACCAGGATATTAATATTCTTTTCCTTCAATTCCTCCGGAGACATCTCCTTCGCCACGCGGATATCCTTCAGATCTTCCTCCTTCAACCCCGCGATACGGTCGATCTCCCTATGAATATCCCTCACCCGGTATCGAAGGAACCCCCTGCTCGGTATGAAAACCGGAGGTTCATAGTTGATCTTCTCCAGGTCCCGGGCGGTGCGTTCAATATCATCGTCCGTGGCAAAATGGGCACTTCGATTCAATTCATTTTTTTTCTTTTCAAGAAACTCTTCAAGCGTATGCATTGGGCCTCCTCTCACCCTGAAGTATAACATCTTTACAGTCGATGCGCATTGCCATTTCGGTCGGATATTGCTAATCTGCCGTCTATGAACTACCAGTGTCTCCTCATCGACCACGACGACACCACCGTTGACAGCACCCCCGTGATACATCACAAGGCTCACCTGGAACAAATGCGACGACTCAACCGCAGCCGGCAGGCCGTCTCCCTCGAAGAATGGTTCAGAATCAACTACCACCCGGGGCTTCGGCATTTTCTCACCAAAACCCTCCGACTCACCCCCGAGGAAGAACATCTCTGTTATGAAATCTGGCGGGATTTCACCACCACCATGGTGCCTCCCTTCTTTCCGGGAATGCTCCCGCTCCTCCGTCGCTTCCAACTCGCAGGAGGCATCATCGTGGTGGTCAGCCATTCGGAGGAGGACATCATCCGGTCCCACTACGAAGGACAAACAGACATTCCAGGATTCCTGCCCGACCTGATCATCGGCTGGACCGGGGACAGTTCAAAGAACAAACCCTCCACCTGGCCGGTGGAGACAAGCCTGCGACAGTTTTCACTCCGTCCGGACCAGATCCTCGTGGTGGACGACCTCAAACCCGGCATCACCATGGCCAATACGGCGGGGGTCGATTCCGCCGCCGTCGGCTGGAGTCATCGCCTCGAAGATATCAGGAAAGACATCAGCCAATTCAGCACCTACTACGCCGATTCCATTGAAGAACTGGAAAAAATCCTCTTTCCCCAACCCGACTGATCCGACCGACTGATCCGAAGAAGCACCACGCACCGTCGCAGATACCTCGCGCTGCATGCCGCGGTACGCCCCACGCCCCAATCCGTTTTTCGGAGCTCACATTTTTTTTAGGAGCTTCTTGAGCTTCTTCTGAAAATCCTCATCCTCACGGGCCGCTCTATACCCGATTTCAATAATCTCCTCGGACTTGTGAAAATCATTCAAGGTGTACTTATCCATCTTCGGATGGAGATAAAGGATAGACCGCATCATCCTCCGCGGTGGAATCTTGGTCCCCGCGTGAATAATAGCCATTACCTTCGTAATAATCTCAGGGATACTGTTGTGTTCACCCTTCCCGCCCTTCTCACCCATCGACCGGTTCAGACTACTTACCAGATCCTTGATTGAAATCATATCATCACGCTTTTGGATCCTCGCGATCAACCGACGCACATGCTCACCAAAGGCCTCGTTTTTCTCATCTTTTTCGTGGTTCTCATGTTTATCTTGTTTATCATGGTCCCGGGCTTCCTTTTTTTTGCCGTCCTTCCCACGAACACCCAAGGCCTCCGCCTTCACACGGCTGAGGATATCCGAAGACAAGACCGGTCCTTCCCCGGGAAGATTTCTGCGGGGCGCCACATTAATTACGATATGGGTATCCCCCAGCGTTTCGGCGACATCCCACGGCAGGTTATTCACAACACCCCCGTCAACGAGTTCCCGCCCGTAATAACGGTAGGGCTTGAAAACCGCGGGAATCGACATACTCGAAATCATCCCGTCCAACAGAGGTCCTCGGTCGAACACGATCTCCTCCCCGGTCTCCACGTCGACGGCCACGCTGCGATAGGGAATCGGCAAATCTTCAATCCTGGTGTCCTTCACAAAGCCATGAAAAAAATCTCTGATTCCATCCGTATCGATAATCCCGCCCCTGGGAAAAGAAGGAAAAAAAAGCCTCACCAGCTCAAGGGATCGCACCTGTTCCGCAATCTGCTCTATCTGGGCCGCCCTGTAGCCGTACGCATACAGACCCCCGACAATCGCCCCCATCGACGTCCCGGCAATTCCCGCAGGCCGAACATTGCGTTCCTCCAGAAACTTCAAAACACCCACATGGGCGTACCCGTAGGCCGCACCGCCGCTTAATGTGTATACTATTTTCATATCATCTCAAATTTACACAGCCCCATACCCCGGGACAAGCATTTTTTAAAAAAATAAACCCCGCTCATATCACTGAAATCAAACGCTCAAGCCCACTCCAGCTGAAAAAAACCGCAAACCCTATCAACACCACCGCTGATCCGGCAACAATCCCCCTATAAAGGCGGTTGCTCATCAGATGTCGCCCCTTTCCCACCGCCGAAGACACCAGACTGAACCAGGCCACATCCGCGGTTTCATGTCCCAGGTAAAAAGCCAGCACCCCCCACACGCCCAGTTCCTGCGCGTGGGCCATGAAACCAAGCCCGATCGTTGCCCACCAAATCACCCAATAGGGATTCCCCACACTCAAGAGAACCCCCGACAGCATCAACCGTGATTTGCCCTCCGACTTTCCCTCCATATTCAGACTCCGGGAAGA
>CAZJIN010000330.1:0-3962 GCA_964545955.1 uncultured Sediminispirochaeta sp. | reverse complement strand
CTGACGACCCCGAGATTACAAGTCACGTGCTCTGGCCAGCTGAGCTAAGGTGGCTGAAAGCTGTATTCAGTATGGCTATTTATATCAGGATATGTGAGAAATGGCAAGGGGGTTTTCTATGTTCCGTCGGGAGAACACGGCCTGTACGCGCCTCGTCCGCGCCTATACCCATGCGGATAGATTGTCCAAGCCTCACCTTTGTGATATAAAAAATGAAACATAAATTGAGGGTATTGGAATGACTGAACATGAACAGCTATCGGAATTTCGCAGCAGCATAGACAACATTGACGCGGCCCTGGTGTTTCTACTGGCAGAGCGATTCAAAATCACAAAGAAGGTTGGTTTCTACAAGCGTGAGCACAAACTCCCGCCTGCGGACCCGGAGAGGGAGCAACAACAGATCGCGCGCCTCAAGAGCCTTGCGGAGGCAGCTCAGCTTGATCCGGAGTTCAGTGAAAAATTCCTGCAGTTCATCACCACGGAAGTGATCAGACACCACGAACATATTCGGGACAAAAACAAGATCTGAGACGGTTCACTCAATGTAGTGAAACGCCGGTTACCGTAATCAACAATATCATGTGGTTCCCACATTTTGTTCATATCCCGAAACCTGTCGCTTTGGCGTCTTTTCCATGATAAAACTAAGGACCAGACCGATCACAATAGCCCAGGTGGCTCCGTAGAAAGCGAGGATCACACCGGTGAGACCCGCTACGGTACGCTTCATACGGTTGTCGGCTATGGAAAACCCGAGGGAGAAGCTTGCGAAGCCCTGCAAAATCATTACGATGCAGAGGATCGGCACACGGAAGGGCAATATAAAAGTAATCAGGGGAAGGAAGGTCATCATGATGACCCGCATAATATTGAACGAAGCGGCTCCGCCGATCAGGGAGTACATTGAATCCTTTCCCTGTTCGTACCTTCGCGCGATCACCATTGTCATGGCGGCCCAGTTCGGACCGGCCAATCCCCCGTTGGGGGCAATAAAAGCGTGAATCAGATTCCTCAGTCCCGTAATCAGGTTCAATCGATTGCTGTTGAAACCGATATCTTCATCGGGACGGTATTCCTTGGCGTCTTCCACCGTTTCCGCGGCGAGTACAGTTTCACCAAAAGCCATGATATAGGCGGCAAAGGCTATAGGAATTGAGGAAAGGAACATTTCCGGCGCCGGAAAGCCAATCGCGAAGACCGACCATTCCCGAACCATCCGTCCGAACTGAGGCACAAAAAACCCGAAGCGTAGACCCGTAAGCTCTACTTCCCCCGCTATCAGGGCAATCAGCATAACCAGTATAAGACTCGGGAATATCCCGAATCGCGAAATTTTTGCAAGAAGACTCTCCGGATTTTTTTTTACATAGGTCTTCACCCGGTCGGAGTAAATCAGAAAGAGGACAATTGGGACACCTGTAAGTAAAACAAAAAAATAGTTTTTATAAAGGAGCCCCGACGGGGTTATACCATATTCACCTATCAGGACACTAAGCCCGGCCCCGATAATCAGACCGGCCTTCAGAGAATCAGGTATCTCCTTCATCAACTTTTTCGCGATTCCCGATACACCGAATATGATAAAAAAAAGCCCCACCACAATCTGTAGTGCAATATAGGCCTGCAGACGCTCAGGACCTGCCGGGTATCTGGCTATAAAGGCCATTATCAGGGGTACCGCGGGGGTCAGCCAGCCGGAGATAGTGGTGTCACCGAGGAACTGATGGAGATAGTAACCAAGCTGTTGTACTATAATTATGGTGAGTGCAATTTCGTAGGGAATACCGAACAGGTCCTCAAGCAGTGCCACCAGACCGAGGCCTGTTGCCGTCATAATGATCCCCTGAAACAGTTCGGAGATCTCTACCTGATGATGTAAGAGGGGCAATCGAATTACGAAGGGGCCTAATCTGATTCCGGGCTGTTCCTCTCCGTATTTTCGTCTTCCCGATTTTAGCATCAATACCCGGTTTTTGGGCTCCACATATTCACCTGTCGATTTTTTTAACATTTCAGGCATTGCCTTCTTTATCAAAAAACTCTATCTCTGCACCGAGTTTTTCAAGGGATTTATCAAAACCGGGATAGGATATCGTCGCGGAATCCACCTGGTTCACGCTTGTTTCTCCTTCCGAGATAAGCCCGGCTATGCAAAGGGCCATGGCAATACGGTGGTCACGGTAGCTTTCAACTTCGCAGCCCGTAAGTTTGCTTTGCCTGATAACAAGTTCCTTTTCGCTGAGTTCGATGTTGGCACCCATTCTCTTCAATTCCTTCTGCATGAGAAGAGGACGGTCGGTCTCTTTTAGACGGGAACTTTCGATGTTGATGAGACGGGTTTCCCCTTCCGCAAAACAACCCAGCACCGAGAGGATGGGTACCGAATCGGGAGTAGGACCGCAATCCAGAACCCGTCCCCGCAGCTTTTTTCCACCGGAGATTTTTATGCCGTCTTTTCCATTATTCAGAACCTGTATATCCGCGCCCATATCCTTCAGATAATCAATAAGGATCTTGTCACCCTGCACATCGGTGGTATCAAGCCCCATGAGGACTACATCGGAATCGGTAATCGACGCGCCGATGAGCATAAACGCGCCGGAACTGAAATCCGCTGGAACGGCTTTGTCGAAGCTTGAATAAGTCTGGCCTCTTTTTACAAAAAACCGGTTAAAACTCTCTCTTTCTTCGACGTGAACTCCGAGGGATTCCATCCACTGCAGGGTCATCTCTATATAGGGGATTTCATTTGCCCGATCGACGAAAATCTCCGAATCCCCTTCCGCGAGGGTTGCGGCGAAAATCGCGGAGCTGACATACTGTGATACTATTCCATCCACACATGCTTTACCGCCCTTCAGGGGGCCCTTTACCACGAAGGGGGCACTTCCATTGTCCCTGATGCTGTATGCCTCAGCCCCGAGGAGGAGAAGCGCGTTTAGGACCGGTTGCATGGGCCTTTTTCGTATTTGATCGTCCCCCGTCACCACGGTCCTGCCCCCGAGCGACGCGAGAAGGGCCGAGCCCATATACATGGAGGTTCCTGAATTCCCCACATCAATCACATCTTCGGGTAGCTGCAATTCACCACCCTCCAGAGTCCAATAGTCGTCCCTGCTCATATCGAGATCCACTCCGAGGGCTCTGATGATACCCGCGGCGGAGAGAGAATCCTTCGACCTCACGGGATTGCGAATAATCGATTTCCCCTTCCCTAAAGAACCAAAATAAAGGGCCCTTATCATGTGGGACTTGGATCCGGGAATCCACACCTCACCCGTCAAAGCGCTTTTACGAATTTTCGCACGCATTTCTTTCTCCTATGAATCGATATTCTTTATTTTTTTAACACAAGTACTAGGGCAATCTCACGTTCAGCAGGTATCTGAATACATAGTACACCCCGAAGGCGGTAATGACGGAAATGACCGGAATTTTCCAGTAGAACCGTTTGTAGAGAAAAAGCATTGACCCCAGTAAAAAAAACAGTGTTGATACAATAAAATGAAGGTAAACCAGTAGGATCAAATACACCAGAAAGAAGGATACGGTAATTAAGAAACTTCTCTTTTCCTCCTCCTGCTCTTTCTGTCCCTCCGCTCCCTGCTTCCGTCGAATCATCTGGCTGAGCCAGACTCCACCCAGCACAACCATCATAGCAGTCACGAAACCGGGAAAGAGCCCGGGACTCAATGCAATTGAACCCCTGGCGGGAAGGGAAATGCTATATCCAAAACCGGCAATTCCCACTCCGATCAATGCCACGGCGAAACTTAACTCTTTCTTATCCATCCCGTGCTCTCCTCCCATGTCTCGATATCCCTGCTACTTTCTTTCAATTCCAAAATCAGCGGGGGATTTGGTGGCGACACCCGCATCATAAAGCAGCCATGTAGTGGTCGGTTTCCAGTTGTTTATTTTTTCCCAGAAGGCGTCACCGGTCTGACCCATGAGCTGGA
>CAZJIN010000329.1:0-3971 GCA_964545955.1 uncultured Sediminispirochaeta sp. | reverse complement strand
ATCCGGCAGACGATAGGAAAATTCTGGATGTAAGTCCGGCGTTCCATGAGTTTCTCGAAGCCCCGATGAAGGTAGCCCACGTGGGTGCGCAGGTCCACCACCTCATCGCCGTTGATGGTCACCTCAAGGGACATATTCCCGGTGATGCCGGGGTGCTGGGGCCCCTGCCAGAGCTTGACGTATTTCCCGGAGGAGAGATCGACTCGGTTGCCCGCGAGGTGGTTGAAGGTTACGGAACTGGGGTCGGTGCCCGCGGCGCCTTGCGATGTGCGGGGTCCTAGGTCCTTCGAGCCCGTAGAAGCAGCCGCGACGGTCTCCTTGGGTTTTGTAACACTATGTTTCATTCCTTACTCCTCTGGGTAGAGTTTTCGGCGCATGTAATCCGCCGGGTCGTTGGTGGAGCGTCCTGGGCGCGGGAAAAAGGTCCGCTCGGAGTACTCCTTCGTGTCGAACTCCCGTCGCATGGGAGGAAGGTCGTGCCAGCCTTCCAGTATGAAGGGCTCATCCACACGAGGGCTGTCGGGAAAATCGATCCCGAACATCTCCTTCAGTTCCCGCTGGTAGGTGGCCGCCTGAGCCCACAGGTCGTGAATAGACTCCATGGAGGCGTTTTCCCGGGGGATGTCCACCTGTACACCGATATCCCGATGGGCATGGTAGTTGTGGAGCATGTAGGTGAGGGTAAAAATACCGTCCTCGAGGTAATCCACCGCCGTCAGGAAGACGAGGTGGGTGAAACCGTAGTGGTCCCGGAGGTCCATAATGAAATGCCGGGCTTTGGGCGCCTCCACCTTGAGGAAGGCGAGGTCCGAGTGCTGGATGTGGGCGGCGTCCTCGTACGAGACACGGGCGTTTGTGTCGCCGGTATTGCCGGACGCGCTCATTGGTCTGCTGGGCTCCCCTATTTTCTCCGACAGGCTTTGTACCAGGTCCTCTAGTTTTTCAAAATCTTTGGTCACGATATTCTCCCTTGCTTACCAGTTATAATCGGGCATGTCCCAGTCGGGGATGACTTTCTTCTGGTTGGCTTTGTACCAGTCGAAGTTTTCCGCGTACTCATTTGCTTTTTCACCCTTGCCCGCCTTGATCAGCTCCTTCAGTTTCATAAAGCCCGCGAGAAGGGCTTCCGGCCGAGGCATACAGCCCGTGATGTAGACGTCTACGGGGATGTACTGGTCGATTCGGTTGATGGTGTTGTAGCTGTCCCAGTACATTCCTCCGTTGATGGTGCAGCTGCCCAGGGCGAGCACAAACTTGGGTCCCTGCATCTGCTCGTAACTGCGGACGATGCGCTTGAGGGTTTTCACTGAGGCGTATCCGCCGATCACGAAGACCGATGACTGGCGCGGGGTGGCCCGGCCGGCGACGCCGAAGCGGTAGGCGTCGAAGCGGCTGGTCATCAGGGGGCGCAGTTCGATGGCGCCACAGCCGGTACCGAAACCCAGGACCCATAGAGACTCGGCCCGGGCCCAATTGAGGAACTTTTCGATGATCCCGCGGTAGGGTTTTTCCACCTTCGGGCGGGCGTCACAGAAGAGGGTCGTATCCGTGGCGGGGGCTTGCCCGGCATATTCTCCAGGGTAGCCCCCGGGGTATTCACCCATCGCCTCAACGACTTCCCGGATCGAGTCCGGGCTCTGTGTTTCCCTCGTGGCCGTTTCACCTGATTTTTCCGGTTTATCTGGTTTTCCCGATTTTCCCAGGGTTCCGGTTTTTTCAATTTTTTCCATGCTCATATACTTACTCCTACCATACCGCGACCAGCAGGCCGAGGAGGCCGATCAGGGTGGGGATTCCCAGGAAAAAACGGATCGACTGCTCCACCCGGAATCTTGGAAAAGAGACACCGATGACTACATTGATCATGTAGATCAGAAAGGTTTTGACAATCATGACCGGGAGATTCGTGGCTCCGCCGAAAAAGAGGTTCATGTAAAGAATCAGCTTTGCGGAGTTGAAGATCGCCCGGTTGGACTGCAGGAGCCCGAGGTAGTTGCTGTGGTATTCCACCGGCGGTCCGATGGGAATCTCCTGGGGGGCGGTGACCACGCTGAAGGGGTTGTGCATGCTCATTCCGAGGAAGGCGATGATCGCTCCCAGGGTGGCCAGGGGATTGGTGAAAACGTTCCAGGACAGGATGCCCCCCTGCTGGGCGGCGACGATCTCGGTGATCGAAAGGGTCTGATGCTGTACCGCCAGGGCGATAATCGCCAGGGTGAAGGGCACCTCGAAAGCCGTCATCTGGGCGAGGCCCCGGCTCACGCCGATGGCGCTGTAGGGATGTCCCCCCTCTCCGGCGCCGAGGGCCATGCCGAGCTGTCCGAAGAAGATGAAGTAGATCACCAGCAGGACGTCCCCGGAGAAACTGAAGTTGCTGAACATCACCGAGCCGTAGATCATGGGGATGAACAGAAAGGTTCCGATACCCCCGGTGATCCGAAAGATGGGTCCCAGAAAAAACATCACCCCGTGGCTGATGGAGCTGCGTTTAGCGTTGTTTTTTATGATGTCCAGGTAGGGCTGAAAAATCCGGATCCCGATCCGTCCCTGCACCCTGGCCCGTATCCGGGCAACCGTTGAGGTGAGCAGGAGCCCGTAGTTGAAAACAATAAAAAGGGAAAGCGCCGCGTAGACAATTTTGAGCAACAGGTTAGGTTCCATTGCTTACCTCGCTATCAGAAAATAGAGGATGGTGACGAACAGCAGAATATGCAGGGCATAGGTCTGGCCGTTCCCGGTGTAGAGCCGCCGTACGGCGCCCCCGATGGAGGAGACCGCTTCGGACGCACCGTTCCAGAATCTGGTTGCCACGGGGGTGGTGAGAAACCCCAGGGCTTTCCGGTAAGGGGCAAAGAAGTTGTGCCCGTAGTGGGTGGTTTCCGGGCGCTCAGGCCGCTCCGCCGCATAGACGATGTTGAATTGCCCCACCGATTGGGGCTTCCGCTGTACCAGCAGCAGCCAGACAAGCATAATTCCGAAGACCGCCATGGTCACGTACATCACACTGCTCCCGTTCCAGTAGCCGATGCTGCTTGCGAGAGTCCCTCCCTGCCACTGGGCCGCTCCGGGGAACATCTCCAGGGCGGCCTGGATCGGCTTGATCAGCAGGTTCGGAAACATGGAAAAAGCCATCAGCACCACGATGAAGACCACCTGGGGCAACAGGTATGCCGCCGGGGCTTCGCGGACCCCACGATGTTCAAACTTCAGCTGTCCCAGGAAGACCGTGTAGATAAAGCGGAAGAGGTAGAGAAAGGCGATGGTACTGGAAAAAAAGGCCAGCGCCGCCAGGAGGACATGCCCGTTTTCGATGAGGGCGTTGTAGAGCAGCCATTTGCCCCCGAAGCCCGCCAGGGGCGGAACCCCGGAGAGGGCGATGATCGCCAGAAGTGCGGAGAAAAAGGAAACCGGCATCTTCTTGATGAGTCCTCCCATCTGGTACATCAGACGGGTGCCGGTACGGTCAACCACCCCCGCCGCGGTGAGGAAGAGCATCCCCTTGAACAGGAGGTGCAGCACCGTGAGGTAGATGGCCGTTGTCCAGCCAAGACTGCTCATGAGCCCCACGGCGAGGACGATGTAACCCAGCTGTCCCATGCTCGAGTAGGCGAAGACCCGTTTGATATCTTCTTCAAAGACAGCCATCATGGTTCCGAAGAAGGCGGTCAGGATTCCGATCCACCGCAACAGAAAGGGCAGGGGAATCCAGCTGTTCAGAGAGGTGGGAAACATCAGGGTAAAGGCGATGAGCCCGAAGATTCCCGCCTTGCTCAGTACCGCCGAGAGCAGGGGTGTTACGTCGTCATCAGCTTCCGCGTAGGCGCCGGGCAGCCAGACGTGGAGGCCCGCCGCTCCGATTTTTGTGAGAAAACCCAGGGAGAGGAGGGCGAAGGCCAGCCCCGCGACAGTTCCCGTGCCCATTCCGGCCATAAGCTTTGAACCGGCTGCCCCGGCCGCCGCCGCACCTGCTC
>CAZJIN010000328.1:0-3977 GCA_964545955.1 uncultured Sediminispirochaeta sp. | reverse complement strand
GGCGGCGATCATGACTCCCGCGGCAAAGCCCAGCATGGCATCCAGCATCTTTCTGTTGAAAGCCTTAAAAAAGAAGACCATCCCCGCCCCGATAGCCGTCATCAGCCAGGTAAAGATCGTGGCCAACAAAGCCTGAAAGATGGGATTTTGCGCAAAAAACCACTCCATGTCTTATCCTCCGTTATTGCTGAAGAGGGTGTCTACCACTATCTCCGATGCGATCAGTGTCATGGGAACACCGACCCCCGGGTGTGTGTAGTGTCCGGTGTAGTAAAGTCCCTTTACCTTCTTGCTTTTGTGGGGAGGACGGAATACCGCGGTCTGGAAGAGGGTATGGGCGAGGCTGAGGGCCGTGCCCCTATACGCGTTGTAGTCTTCGGTAAAATCCCGGGCCGTGAAAATCCGCCTGACCTTCTGTTGGACCCTGAGATCTTCTCCTGTGATACGGGTGATATGGTCGAGGACATGGTCGGCATATTCTTCCCTCTGTTCATCGGTATCATCCAGGCCCGGTGCCACGGGGACCAGTACAAAGACATTCTCTCCACCCTTCGGTGCCGCCTTCGGATCGGTCTTTGAAATGACGCTTACGTAAAAACAGGGATCCAGGGGCCATTCGGGTTGTTCAAAAATAGTGTTGAAGTGACGGTTCCAGTCCTCTTCAAAATAAAGGGTATGATGTCGAAAATTGGTTAGCTTTCTCTCCAGCCCGATGTACATGAGAAACATGGAGGGTGAAAGGGTGCGTTTCTCCCAGTACCGTTTCCCCAGGCTTCGGGAGGATTTGTCCAGCAGGTCCATTTCGGCGTGGGGATAATCACCGGTAAATACCACACGGTCCGCCGGGATAAACTCCTCTCCAACCTTCACCCCCTGTACGCGTCCTCCTTCGGATTGAATAGCGGTCACCTCCGCGCCGGTACGGATCTCGACCCCCTGTTCCTCCGCCAGTTTCGCCATGGCCAGTGCTACTTCTCCCAGGCCTCCCATGGGGTAGTGGACTCCCAGATCAATATCCACATGGGACATGATGGAATAGAGGGCCGGCGCATCGGAGGGGCTGGTCCCCAGGAAGACCATAGCATATTCGAGAATCTGTTTTGCCCTGCGGTCGGTAAAATACCGGCCCACAAAACGGTCCATTCTCTCAAGCACGTTGAGTTTGAGCCCTTCTTGCAGCATCCTTCGATTGAAGAATTGAAAAATACTGGTGTATTCACGATAGAGAAACTGTTCCATCGCCACATCGTATTTATAACGGGATTGTTTCATATAGGATTCAAGTCTTGCGGCCCCACCCTCTTCGAAGGATTCGAACACCCGAAGGGTATCCTTGTAGTCGGGGGTGATTTCAACAAATTCTCCCGGGTTGAAGAAAAGCCGGTAGTAAGGATCAAGCTCGGAAAGCTGATAGTAATCGGAGACTTTTTGCCCGAAATGCGCGAAAAATCTCTCAAATACCTCGGGCATCAGGTACCATGAGGGGCCCATATCGAAGGTAAATCCATCCTTTTTCCACAGACGGGCGCGCCCGCCGATAAGCCCATTTTTTTCAAGGAGGGTGACCTTCGCGCCTCTCTTTGCCAGCAATGCGGCGGTGGAGAGGCCTCCATACCCGGCACCGACGACCACTACGGAATCAGACATTATCCTGCTCCTTCAAGACTGATACCACAGATTATGAGATATTTGCTATCGATATGCAATCACATTTTTATTTGGAAAAGGATCGAATCGCGGACCCTGGAATCCTAAACACGGATCCTGGAATCCTAAAAATAATACCTCGCGCCGATTCCACCGGTAAAATCAAAATCGGTTTCAGGTATCAGGAGGAGGCCGGGACCAAGCTCAAGAAAAACCTCGAATTGGGTATCCGGGATAAAGAGGGATAGCCCCAGGGGAAACCGGACACCAAGCATGGGATCTTCATGCACGTAGAGAAGCCCGCCGATTCCGGCATAGGGGGTCAGTGGTTCGAGGTCCCTGCCCAGGAGGCCGGGAAAATGGCGCAGGTAGTCGGCATGGAAGTAAAGATTATCATTTTTGAAGGACCACGAAGCGGCGGCATCGATGGCGTCGTTCCCCGACAGGTACATTTTGCCTGAAAGTCCCGTGGGTTCTCCCAGGATGATTCCTATTCCCAGGTTGTTGGATTCGGCATGTAAGGAAAAAGTAAGCAGGGTCAAAAGCAGAATTCCCAAAATAATTTTGTGTTTCATTGTGTATTCTCCTCTGAAAAAATTGAGAAAATCTTTCACTCATCTCTCACGCACCCCGGAGATACGGTTTTACAAGACTTTCCTTTTCAAAAATACACATTTTCAAAGGAAAAAGTCCAGAATAGTGAGGATAATCTTGAAATCTCAAAAAAAAATTCAACCTGTACCGGGTTATTCCGAAACCGGAAAGGGCTCTGTTGTCTTGAACTTATTCTTCCTGGGGCGTACCCTTTTCGGGGTGTGAGTGAGGTACTAATGCAGGAAGATTCTTTTTCAGACATTTATTTAGACAGTATATTCAGGAATTCCCCTGAAGCTATTGTACTGCTCGATGATAAGAACAGGGTTCTCAGGATAAACCGAGAGTTTGAACGGATTTTCGGCTTTTCTTCCGAAGATATTTTGGGAAAGCATATTGATGAGCTGATCGCCGGTGATGAGGAGAAGGAAGAGGCGGACCGTTATTCAAAGATGGCCGAGAGAGGTGAAAGTCTCACCGCTGAATCAATCAGGAGGCGAAAGGACGGGAGTCCGGTGGAGGTGTCGATTCTCGGTGCTCCGGTTGAGGAAGACGGGAAGGTTCTAGGGATTTTCGCTATTTACCGGGATATCTCCATGAGAAAACAGATCGAGCGTCGGCTTATAGCCAGTGAAACTCGCTATCGAGAGCTTTTTGAGAATGCCCCCATCGGAATATTTCAGTCCTCCTCGCGAGGTCACTTTCTCCACGTGAATATGAGCGTTGCTGAAATGCTCGGCTTCGAGACACCCGGGGAAGTCGTGGAGTATTACACGGATCTGAAGACACAGTTTTACCGCAGGGAAGAGAAGCGTCAGGAGCTGTTATCGTTGCTCCAACTGGACGGTTCGGTACGGAATTTTGAGGTTGAGGCGTGCCGCAGGGACGGTACGGTGATCTGGCTCTCCATCAATGCCAGGATATCGGGAAGAGATAATGACGGTTCTTTCACCCTTGACGGATTTATAATTGACCGAACCAGGTTGGAGAAGGCGGAACAGAAGCTGTACAGGTCCCTGAACGAGAAAGAAGTCCTGCTCCAGGAAGTGCATCACCGTGTAAAGAACAATATGCAGATCATCTCCAGCCTTTTGAATCTGGAGACCATGAATTTTAATGAAGGGCCTGCCCGGGATATGCTTTTAATTCTTCAGAATCGAATTCAGGCTATGGCGCTGGTACATGAGAAGCTGTATGGATCCGACTCGATCGCGGAGGTCAATCTCGCGGAGTACACCAGGGATCTGACCCTGCAGATTTTAGATGTGTTGTCCGGGGATATCCGTCCGACGGTTACCTTTGAGCTAGAGGACCTACAGGCGGGGATGGATTTCTCGGTTCCCTATGGTCTGATCGTCAATGAGCTGGTGATAAACGCCTATCGTCACGCCTTCAAGGGGATTGCACAGCCTCGGCTCTTCCTTTTTCTGACCCAAAGTCCTACTGCTGTAACGCTGGTAGTTCAGGATAACGGAGTCGGGATATCAGGGGCCCATGAGAAAAATGATACCGGAACCCTCGGGATGAAACTGATAGATTCCCTGGTAACGCAGCTTGGCGGCGAGTTGAGTATCCGCAATGAAGGGGGAATGAAATGCGCGATCAGCTTCCCTTCGGAGAAGATCAATGGCAATCAGGTGTAGCAATTTTCTTTTTAGAAGTCTCACGGACTTCCATACTGAGAATTGAGGCTGTCCCAAAACCCCGAAACACTTTGTGTCCAATCTTCCCTATAC
>CAZJIN010000327.1:0-4003 GCA_964545955.1 uncultured Sediminispirochaeta sp. | reverse complement strand
CCGGGACCGCCGAACCCTTCTGGATCGACTGGGAGCGGTGAAACGCGGGAGGGTTGAACAAGAGTTGAGTTATGTGAATCACCTGCGCCTTCGCTATCCCCAGTATCGCACCGTGATCGAACAGGTCATCGCGGTACTTTCCGGCCGTACAGACGGTCATGTGCGCAGCTATATCCGCCCGACCCGGGACTGACCATGGATTGCCTATAGATTGATCCGGGGCTTACCGGACTGATCCTGGGCGCAACAAGCTTCAGGCCGGCCCTCTTTCAGGCTGTTCAGCCATTTTTACCACCGATCTCCCGGTATAGTCGTCCCTGTGGAGAAAGACCGGACTGTTAGAAAAATACCCATCCACCGCTTTGCGGGCCCCGGTAAAATGGCCATAGTCGTCTATCAGCAGCACCCCTCCGATTTGAAGGCGAGGGTAGAGCTGTTCCAGCTCATGCCGGGTGGATTCGTACCAGTCCGTATCCAGCCGCAGAAGGGCGATTTGTTCCGGCGCGTCTTCGGGTAACGTCTTCAGGACATCCCCCTCGACGAGACGAATCGATCCGACGGGATACCCCGTGGAGAGCATGTTTTCAAGTACCTTTTCCCGCGATACAGCCCACCAACCGAAGTTGTTTTTTTCACCCAGACGGTCCTCCTCCCATTTTTCACGGACAGGACGTTTATTCCAGGCAATTAGGTCGTTCTCGGAGGGTTCAGTCATTCCGCTGAAGGTATCATAGAGGTATATAAAACGGTCGCCAATACCGACATGCTTGAGGGTGAGGGCCATCAACATTGCCGCGCCCCCCTTCCATACACCGCATTCGACGAACCCCCCGGGAATACCGGCTTCCACGACATAACGAACAGAGGTATAGAGGGTATAGGCCCTCTCGATACTGATCATCGTGTAGTCCCGTACCTGTTTCCAGAGCTCCAGAAAAGCCGGTTCGAGATCCGCCAGGTACTGTTGAGGGGGAAAGACCCCGTATCCCCGTCCTCGGAGGATGTCTACCTGTTGTTGGAGCTTGTCTTCGACCCCGTTCTTACTCATTTTTGTTCTCACCTGAGAAAGTATCGGGACCACCGAGGAGTCGGAGGAATTCCTCCTCATCTATCACGGTGATTCCCAATTCACGGGCTTTCTCGAGTTTACCGCCCGCGGCGCTTCCCGCTAAAAGGTGGGTGGTACTGCCGCTCACCTGGGTTGTGACTTTGCCGCCATGGGCTTTGATGAGGTCCGCGGCCTTGCTTCTGGGCTTGAAATGCTCAAAACTGCCGGTGACACACCAGGTCTGCCCTTCCCACAGCCCTGCTCCCTTGGCTGTCTGCCCCCCGGATTTTTCAGCCCTGAAATTCAGCCCTATTTTTCTGAGTTCATCCACCCGCCGTCTCAATTCGGGACGGGAGAACTCCTCGAGAATGGTTTTCGCGGTTTTCTCTCCGATTCCCTTGATCTGAAGCAGCTCTTCAGTGGACGCTTCAGCGGATTCTTTCGTGGCCAGGTCCAGAATCTTGTCAATATCGTCATACCCGGCCTCGATCAGAAGTTCGGTGACGTTTTTTCCCACCTCCGGAATACCGAGGCTGGGAAGTACCACCCGGAAGGGCTGAGAGAGGCTTTTACGTAAACCCGTCCTGACGGCTTCCACCTTTTTTTCCCCGAATCCCGGTAGATCGAGGAGCCTGTTGTAGTCGAAGCGGTAGAGGTCGGGGAGATCACGGACAAATCCCTTTTCTATAAGCAGTTCCACCGTTTCAGGCCCGAGGTTTTCTATATCCATCTGGTTTCGTCCGACAAAAAAGAAAAGCCTCCCCCGCACCTGGTCGGGACACTCGTTGTTTCTGCAGAAGTGATGGGCCCCGTAGATTTCCAGGGTGCTTCCGCAGGAGGGGCAGTTTTCCGGGATCTTCCAGAGGGGATTGCCCTCTTCGTTCTTCTGAACGACCTTTTCCACCGCGGGAATCACATCTCCACGGCGTGATACGGATACTTCGTCACCCACCGATATTTCAAGTATCTCGATATAGTCCTGATTGTGGAGGGTTACATTGCTAATGGTGGAACCACCGATCTGCACGGGTTCAACCCTCGCTACCGGTGTGATCCGACCGGTACGCCCCACCTGTACATCGATGGACCGGATTCTGGTGATACCCCGGGGGGATTCGAACTTGTAGGCGATCGCCCATCTAGGGTGATGACCGGTGTATCCAAGTTGAGTACGGACATCAAGTTCGTTCACCTTGACCACAAGCCCGTCGATTTCGTATTCAAGGGTATCCCGTTCGGTGCTGTTTTTTTCAATATACCCTGGAAGGGTGTCAAAGGTACCGAAGGTCCAGTCGGGATTTCTCCGGTGTATCTCATCGGCGGACAGGCGGTTCGAAAAAAATCCTATCCTCGAGCTCACGCGAAAGCCGAGATCTATGAGCCGCTGCAATACTTCAAGATGGCTGATCTCTTCCTGGGCGAAAAAACCTTCATAGACAAAAATACTCAAGGGGATCTTGGCCACTTCGCTGCTCTTGATTCTCCGCAGGGTACCCGCGGCAAGGTTGCGAGGGTTGGCGAAGGGGGTCTCCATACTCCTGTTGAGGGCTTCAAATTTGTCCTTCGGGAGGTAGATTTCACCGCGAACGGCCACATCGATCTCTTCGGGCAGGCGCAGGGGGACGGAACCTATAGTCTTTACATTCGCGGTGATGTCGTTGCCCACATAGCCGTTTCCACGAGTTACCGCCCGCAGGAGCAGTCCCTTTTCGTAATACAGGACAATGGACACACCGTCGATCTTCTCCTCCACCACGAAGGTCAGGGGTCGACCCGCCCGCCTGGTCGTACGATCGATCCATTCGCCAATCTCTGTATCGGTATAGGCTTTGTCCAGACTCAAAACCGGGATGGTGTGCTCAATCTCCGGAAAAGTACCGGTAAGATCGGAGCCGACCCTCATGGTAGGTGAATCCGGTTGTTTTAGATCGGGATATTGCCCCTCCAGGGCTATCATCCGATCGAACAATCCGTCATATTCCGCGTCGGAAACGGAGGTATGGCCGTCGGTGTAGTACTCCCGCTGATAGGTACGCAAAAGCGCCGCGAGTTCTTCGAGCTCACGGCGCGCTTCTTCACGTTCAGACATTTCGGTCATTCCTCAGTTTCCCCTCCTGATGAAGGCGTCGGGATATCCCCTGGAGGTGAAGGTGTAGAGAAGGGTTCCGCTTTCATCCTCATTCAGGGGACCGATCATCAGTCTGTAGGGCCCGGTGTGTGGCCCTTCTCCGGCGTATATTGTGACCGGATAATGAACGGCGAGGGTTGCCGCCCTTTCCTGTGCCGGTTCTATGTTCCCATAGGCGGCGACCTGGAGGTAATACGAACTTTTTTCAAGTTCTTTTTTCACCGGGTAGCTTCCCCTTATCCTTCCCTCTTCAGCTTTGTCCTTTCGTACCAGCTCTATCGACGGCTGTTCTACTTCAGAGGCTTCAACGTCCTCGGGTTTTTCGGGGGGGCGCTCTTCGGCGGGCACCAATACCAGCTCCGCGTCTTCGGGTATCTCCACGGGTGTTTCCGTATCTCCGCTCTCGAGAATCGGGGTGTCGGACTCTGGTATATCGGGTTTCGCCGACGCAGTCCTCAACTTCTCAGGTTCATGGGCCGGACGGATTTCCTCGGAAGCCTCTCTGTCTATCTCCGCGACTCGGAGATCCGTGGAAGGTGCTTCCCTGCCCTGAGGCTCAGGGATATGCCGAACGGTATAGATATCGGAATCATCCGCGCCGGCGGGAATCATCATCTCAAGCGACGCCCTGGGGCCCTCGGTCCGTGCAACCGTTTCAGGGAGGGCAGGGGCAGAAGGGGAATAACTGCGGTCCTTCTCCCTGAGAAATATGGGTTCAAGAAACCCCACCTTCGGCAGATCCGGGGTCGCTTCAGAGGCTGTGCTCACATCCCCCTCCGTCCCCTCCGACGTTTCAGGTAGTTCAGTCACCTCCGTCTCGTCCCGGG
>CAZJIN010000326.1:0-4008 GCA_964545955.1 uncultured Sediminispirochaeta sp. | reverse complement strand
AGAAAGCCCTTACCACCTATCGGACCCTGCGTGAACGAAACCGATACGTGGAGATGCTGGATGAAGAGCTGAAGTGGGCCGGGGAGCTTCAAAAGACCCTGCTGGAGACGGAAGCCCCCCGGACACGGAAGCTTTCTTTTCAAACAACCTACAACCCCCTTCCCAATCTGTACTGCGGCGGTGATTATTACGATATTATCCATTTCGGAGAAGAGCAGTTCATCCTGCTCATCGGTGATGTGGCGGGACATGGGGTGAAAGCGGCTTTTATCACCAGTATCATGAAGACCATTATCTACAGAAACTATATCAGAATCCGTGTCGGAAAGAGCTTCTCCCCCGCTGATTTTCTGACATGGCTGAACAATCAGCTCTGCTTGGAACTTGAAAAATTTCCCGACATGATCGTCACGTTTCTGACCATTTTTGTGGATGTGAACCACCGGTCTATCGTCTATTCCAATGCCGGCCATCTTCCATTTTACATGTTCAACCGTGAGGGCAAAGGAGAATGGCATATCGAATCCGGTTCGGCAATGGGGTTTTATCCTGATATGCCCTACAGGGACAACGCACTCCCCCTGAACGAAGGTGATACAGTGGTGTGCATCACCGACGGCCTTACCGAACACCCCCGGTCTGCGGAACCTATGGATTACAATATCATCGAGGAAATAATCCTGAGAGAGGCAAAAACTAATTCCTTTCACTCAAATGTGATTAAAGCCGTGAAGAGTCAATTAAAGACAGAGGAGTTGTACGACGATACGACTTTGATATCATTTCGCGTTGAAAAAATCTGATATCCCTGAGAACCCAGATAATTCGGCACCGACGAGGATCAACGATACTCCGGAGGATCAAACTTCACGATAAGATTTCGCGATCGAGATTCACAGGCTCGGGGGGTCAGGATTTTTTCGCCCGAATTTCCTCGATTTCAAGCACAAAGACTGCCACGGCCGCCAGTTTTATCGATGGAAACTCCCAGTCCGCCCGGGAGGTATACTTTTTCATAATCTGATTGAGGGCGAAGCGCTTGTCCCCTTCAGACTCTAAAAAACGCACCCGCCCCCGGCCGCACACACTCCGATATTTCATGGTAAAACCACAGGCTTCATCAGCGGACACCAGTTCGATATCCGTATCCACCTCGAAGGCAGCCCGACCATCCTTCTGCAAGAGTTCGATTTTTTTACCCTTGAGGGCGGAGTGGAAAAAAAGCCCCCTGTCACCACCGTCAATCTCACCCCATCCGAAGTTCATCGGGACAATATAGGGATATCCTTCTCCGTTCAGAGACAGGCGACAGACCTGAGATTCCTCCAGAATGCGGTCGATCTCTCCGTCATTACGCAGCTCCTTCTCCGATCGGTACATAAACGTCCTCCTGTACTAAATTATATTTTCCATCTTTCCCCACTGTGTTACAATACCTCTATATCACAAGAAGGAAAGGAAAATGAAGGTATACGATCTGCGAAGCGACACAGTTACCCTCCCCTCCCGCGAGATGAGAAAAGCAATGACCAGAGCGGATGTGGGAGACGATGTGTATGGTGAAGACCCGACGGTCAACAAGCTCCAGGAGATGGCCGCGAAAATAACTGGAAAAAGGGAGGCCCTCCTTCTCCCTTCGGGTTCGATGGGCAACCTTATACCCCTCTTGATCAACGGAGGGCGGGGCAATGAGGTCCTTACCCAGAAGAACAGCCATATTCTGCATTATGAACTGGCATCGGCCGCCGCCCTGGCCGGAGTTATGCCGGTGGGAGTGGAGGGCGAACGGGGGATCCTCACCCCTGATGAATTACAAAAACACCTTCGTCCTCCTTTGTACTACATGCCGAGGGTTACCATGGTCGAAATGGAAAACACCCACAACCGTGAGGGGGGTACTTGCTACAGTTATGAGGAAATGAAAGCGGTAGGTGACTTTGCCGCCAAGCAGAATATGAAGGTACACCTGGACGGCGCCCGGATTTTCAACGCATCCATAGCCACGGGCACTTCCGTAAAAAAATTCAGCTCCACCGCGGACACGGTCACTTTTTGCCTGTCCAAGGGGCTCGGCGCTCCGGTGGGCGCCATGATCTGCGGTCCGACGAAGTTCATTGAAGAGGCACGCCGCGCGCGCAAAATGCTCGGGGCCGGGATGCGTCAAGCCGGTGTTCTTGCCGCGGCAGGTATATATGCCCTGGAAAACAACGTGGAACGCCTGCGGGAAGACCATACCAACGCCCGTATGATCGCCGAAACCCTCGGACATTGTGAGTGGGCCCACATTGCATTGGAACGGATCGAAACCAATATTATCTATTTTCAGACCCCCACCGTCCCCGCCGATCAGATTGTTACCCAGCTGAAAAAACGCGGAGTTCTTTGCGGTGCCTTCGACACCCATTCAATACGAATGGTGACCCACCTGGGAATCAGCAGGGAAGATACCGAACAGGTCTGTGGTGTACTGCGGAACCTGAAACTCAAGAATCAATCCTAGCCGTCGGGCAACGGGAAATGGGGATCTTCGTCACCGGAGGAATCAATCTCGATATCAAGGCGGCTTCATCAGGGAGTTTTCAGCGGGGGACTTCGAACCCCGGTACTATCTGGAAGACCGTTGGTGGTGTCGGGAGAAACATCGCCCACTCCCTTGCACTCCTGGGGATGGAAGTCTCCCTCTGCAGTGCCGTCGGCGATGATTCGGCGGGACGGGAGATTCTGGACTTCACCGCCTCCGCCGGTGTGGATATTCGACCGGTTTTCCGCCTCCGGGACAGTACTACCGGTACCTACCTGGCAATCCAGGACGGACAGGGCGTACTGATCGGCGCTGTTTCGGATATGGACGCCATGACTTCCCTGACCCCCGATATCCTGGAGAAGTGGAGTCCCGAACTAAAAAAAGCCTCCTGTCTTGTTGCCGATACCAACCTGCCCATCGAAACACTCCGCCGTCTCGCGGATACCTCGGATCAATGGAATATTCCCCTCCTGATAGAGCCGGTCTCGATCGAAAAAATCGGTCGCATCCACTATCCGGACCTCACGACCGCCTGGATCACGCCGAACGCCGATGAACTGCAGGCACTGTGGTCGATTCCACCTCGCGACTGGAGGTCCTTCGAAAGCCACCTCTCAAGCCTCATCCCAGATTCGACGTCCCCGTACAGGAGGCCTCGGGAGGCAATGACCGTCGATCCTTCTCAGCTCACCCGGCTACTCAGTCACGCACGTCCTAGCGAAGCCCTGGGCACATCGGGCATACTGGTGACCATGGGAAGTCTGGGGGTCCTTCTCCTCAGCTCTGAGGCTGTGGGAAAGAATCCATCGCCCCAACAGAGCCGGCCCGACCAACATTTTCAGGCCGTCCGTGACCGCGGACAGAATCCATCGCCCCTGCAGGCCCGATTATTTCCCGCCCTCCCGGCAAAGGTCCGGGATCCCAACGGCGCGGGGGATGCCTTTGTAGCCGGTTTTCTCGACGCCCTTTATTCCGACACCCTCCGCCTGTCGGTGGAGCAGGCCATATGGTACGGCCAGGCGACGGCTGTTCTGACCCTTGAATCGGAACATACCGTAAATCCCAATCTGTCACGGGAGGCTGTTCTGCAGCGTCTTGCATTACACAATCCTTATATGCCAGGAGGCACACAGTGAAAAAGAAAAACCTTCCCCTCGATATCTCCCCGGATCTCGAAAAATCCCTGCAGAAGGGACTTCCGGTGGTTGCCCTCGAATCAACTATCATATCCCATGGCATGCCCTACCCTGAAAACGTGGAAACCGCCCGAATTCTCGAAGAGACTATTCGTGGCAACGGCGCGATTCCCGCCACCATCGCCATTATAAACGGACGCGTCAAGGTGGGGCTTTCGGACGAGCAGATTGAATACCTCGGCAAAGCCGATGATATCAAAAAGGCGAGCCGACGAGACCTTCCCGTCATCCTGGCAAACGGTCTCAGTGCAGCCACCACCGTCGCGGCTACCATGATCTGCGCTCAAG
>CAZJIN010000325.1:0-4022 GCA_964545955.1 uncultured Sediminispirochaeta sp. | reverse complement strand
AGTCCTACGCCGATGAGTTATGGAGAAGTCTACAGCGGACTCCAGACCGGTCTGATCGATGCCCAGATCAATCCTCTGTTCGCCATTTATAGTATGAAATTCTATGAAGTCACCAATTATTTTACCCAGATGTGGGCCGAACCCTTCCTTGGAATACCCGCCGTCAACATGCAGTTCTACGATGGGCTTCCTGAGGAGATGCAACAGCTGATGAAGGACTTCTTCGCAAACAATATTATGGAGGCCGCCGACTGGATCGATGCTCGTAACGCCTCCGACCGTGCCAAGATTGAAGAAGAAAAGCCGGAGATCGTCTGGACCGAATGGGACAATGAGGAAATCGCCAAGGCGAAAGCCGCCGCCCAGTCCGTCTGGGAAGATAAGTATCCTGAAATTGCCGGAGAAGGCGCAGTTGAAGCGCTCGAAATCCTGCTTGAGGATATCGAAAAAGCGAAAGCGGCTCTTGGTGTAGAGTAAAAAAGGTATTCCGAAGGGGTCCGGATCCGAATTCCGGGCCCTTCGGCCTATCTCTCAGGAAGGTGATTTTATGAGTGAAGAATCAGGGGAGAAAAAACTGGTGACGGGCACAAAGGGCGTCGGCCGAATCCTTGGACTCGCGGTGGACTGGTTTGAAGTGACCGTGCTTTCAGCCGGTACCGCGTCATTGGCTATATTGCTGATTGCAAATGTGATCGCCAGGTCTTTTTTTCAAAGTATCTATTATGCCGATGAGGTCGCAAAGTTTCTTATTATCCTCATCACAATGGTCGGAGTCAGCTACGCCGCGCGAAAAGCACGCCATATCAGAATGGGCGCTTTTCTGGATATGATGCCTCCGAAGCTGGAGAAGGCTTTTATTTTCCTCATATCGGCGATAAATGCTTTTGTGCTCTTTATTATGGCCTATCACAGCTACCAATATATGAACCAGATGAGAATACTGGGCCAGAAAACATCTGCCCTGCAGGTGCCTTTCTGGACGTTCATGATCATAGTCCCTATTGGATTTGCCTCCGCGGGTGTTCACTACTTGCGAACGATCATTAAAAACATCGCCGAAAAGGACGTCTGGTTGTCGCCAGAACAACAAAGCGAATATGAGGATGAGGGAACCATAGGCTACTAGCCTGGAAGGAGGAGAAAAAAATGACAGTACTATGGGTAAGTATGATCAGCATGCTGCTCCTTGGATTTCCATTTATGGTTGTAATCTTCGGATCGCTGCTTTTACATATCAATATAGCATTTCCAGCATTCAATTTTACCGTGCTGGTACAGCAGATGGTGACCGGGATGACCCCACCTGCACTGGTCTGTGTTCCAATGTTTATTCTTGGGGCAAATATCATTACATCCGGTCAGGCGGCACCACGGCTTATCAATATGGTAAAGTCTTTTGTAGGACACATTCACGGAGGGCTTGCTATCACCACAAATGCGAGCTGCACCCTGTTTGGCGCGGTTTCCGGTTCGACTCAGGCCACCGTAGCGGCGATCGGAGGTACCATGCGACCGATGCTTCTCAAGGCCGGTTATAACAGTTCTTTCACCCTGGGTTTGATTATCAATTCCAGTGATATCGCCTTTCTTATACCACCGAGTATCGGATTCATTGTATACGGGGTAGTGACCAGCACATCTATCGGGAAGCTCTTCCTCTCCGGTATTATTCCAGGCTTTTTGATTTTTGTCTTCTTTTCCATATATTCCTACTTCTACTCCAGGGTGAAAAAGGTGGGAGTTCTGCCTCGGGCAACCTGGACCGAGAGATGGCAGGCGATGAAGGACGGGTCCCTCGTGCTGGGATTCCCCCTTATCATTGTCGGTGGAATCTACGCGGGGATTTTCAGCCCCACCGAAGCGGCCGCCGCGGCTGTCGCGTATGCGCTTCCCCTCGAAGGGGTGATGTACCGGACCCTCACCTGGAAGAAACTGGTGAATTCACTTCTCGATACCGGAATCATCACAGGTGTGGTGTTTATCCTGGTGGGCGCCGGACAGGCCTTCAGTTGGTTTATCAGTTTTTTGCGTCTTCCCCAGCAGTTCATGCCGGCGATTATCGGATCAGACCCCACCCGTCTATGGGTGATTCTCCTGGTGGTTATTTCTTATTTTGTGGCCTGTATGTTTGTTGATCCTATAGTCGCAATCTACGTCCTGACTCCGATCTTTGCGCCTTACGTGATTACCACCGGTATCGATCCGGTGTTTCTCGGGACGCTGGTGACTCTGCAGGCCGCCATCGGTTCTGCAACCCCGCCCTTCGGATGTGATATTTTCACGGCCCAACTGATATTCAGAAGGCCCTACTGGGAGGTTATTCGGCATACGCCGCCGTTCATTCTGATGCTCATTCTCACGACGATTCTGATCATCATTTTTCCCGAACTGGCGCTGTGGCTGCCCAACTCCTCCTTTATTAATTGAGTGGAGAGGAGAAAAAAGGATGCGGTACCATGTGAAACCCGGTCAGATCAGCTATGGTGAGGCCATCGGGATACTACTCCTGGAGAATTACGCACCGTATATTCCCGGGGATGTGGCGAACGCCACCACCTACGACTTTCCGGTACGATTTCAACGAGTTCCGGGCTTCTCAGTATCGCGTATTATGAACCACGATATAAGCATGATAGACGACCTGATTCGGGCTGCAAAAGAGTTGCAGTCCGAGGGTGTCCGGGCCATTACCGGTGATTGCGGTTTTATGGCCCTCTATCAGAATCGGGTCGCCGAAGCGGTGGATGTGCCGGTTTTCCTCTCCAGCCTTCTGCAGATACCCTTTATGCGTGTGCTTTTAAAGCCGGGAGAAAAGATAGGCGTGGTCACGGCAAACGCGGCTTCCCTTGATGAAAATGTGCTGGGAAAGGCCGGGGTGGGAAACCCGGAGGATCTCGTGATACAGGGTCTCGAGGGAACGGAGCATTTTTCCCGGGCCGTGTTTCGCGAAGAGGGAACCCTGGATTCGGATCTGGTAGAGCAGGAGGTGGTGGCAAAAACTCTTCAAATAGTGCGGGAATCCCCGGAAGTCAGGGTAATCCTCCTTGAATGCAGCCTCCTGCCTCCTTATGGAGCAGCGGTCAGGGCGGCGACGGGGCTACCGGTTTTCGACTATGTGACCATGATCAACTACGTCTATTCGGCGGTGGTAAAGCAGAGATACGAGGGGTATATGTAGCCGCGGCCATATACGGGGCAAATTACACATCTCATTTTTATAAAGAGTAAGAAGGAGGCAATATGCCGGTTTTTGAACAAGGGGAATACAAGGAAAGAGTCAGAAATACCAAAGAGGCGATGCAGGCCAAGGGGATTGATCTCCTGTTGGTGAGCCAGCCGGCGAACATGAACTACCTTACCGGCTACGATGGATGGAGTTTTTATGTCCATCAGTGTGTCCTGATCTCCCTCGCCCAGGAGGAGCCGATGTGGATCGGTCGCGGGATGGATGCGAATGGAGCCAGGCTCACAACCTTTCTCAGTGATGACAATATCCGTCAATACGCCGATTATTACGTGCATTCCACGGAGCGTCACCCGATGAACTTTGTAGCCGACGTGATCAGGGAAAAGGGCTGGGACAGAGGATCTATTGGGATCGAGATGGACCAGTTTTACTTCACCCATCGTTCTTTCGTGGAGTTGGAACAGGACCTTCCCAACGCCAGATTTGTGGATGGAAACGTGCTGGTGAATTGGGTTCGGGTGATAAAAAGCGATAAAGAGATTGAAATGATGAGGCGTGCCGGTAAGATTGCGGAGAAGGTTATGAACACGGCAATTGAAGTGATTAATGTCGGGGTCAGGGAATGCGATGCCGCTGCCGAAATCGTACGGATGGAGTACAAAGGTACCGATGATTTTGCCGGTGATTATCCCTCGATAGTACCTCTTATGATGGCGGGGGAGGCCACAAAAACACCCCACATGACCTGGACGGAGAAACGGTATGAGAAGGACGAAGCGGTCCTGCTGGAACTTGCCGGTGCCTATCGTCATTACCATTCCCCTATTGCACGGAC
>CAZJIN010000324.1:0-4037 GCA_964545955.1 uncultured Sediminispirochaeta sp. | reverse complement strand
GATCTCCAGATTTTGTAGAGGAAGGGTTGTCAGGATTTCCCAGGTTCCTCTGCGTCGTTCCTCGGCGATCAGCCTCATTGAAAGTGCCGGCATGAGGAGGGCCAGGAGAATCGGCAGGGAGGAAAAAAACTGTCGCATCTCCACGCGATCGTAGAGGAAGAACACCGAGAAAAACAGCGACGCCGTTACTCCGAGAAAGATCGCCCCGACGATGTAGGCTACAGGAGTCTGAAAAAAGGAGGCGAGCTCTTTCCTGAAAAGGGCCCTTCCCGCGCGAAATCTATGAGAGGTCGTGTTGTTCATGGCGTTCCTCCTTGTTGACGGTGAGTTCATGGAAGATGTCCTCCATGGATGTTCGTTCCTGGACCATTTCATAGATGGTAAAACTCTCGTCATGGGCGGCGGTATGAAAAATATCAGGCCTCAAATCCGTATCGGTATCCGTAAGTACCGTCACGTGAAGAAGCTCCGAATCTTCCTTGGCGAGATTGGAGAGAACCTGATCCGGCTCTTCCTTCAGGAGGGATTGAAAACCCTTAAGCTTATTCAATTTGCCCTCGAGATGGGAAAAATCAATGTTCCCGACGGAGAGGTGTATCCTCCTGGAGTCCGGGGAGAAGGCGTCGATCGATCCGTCATATCGGATACTTCCCCGGTGAATCACAATCACACGGCTGCAGAGGGCTTCCACCTCCTGCATGATATGGGTCGAAAGGATGACAGTCTTCGTCTCGGCAATCCTTCGGATCAGGCTGCGCACTTCAATGATCTGGTTCGGGTCGAGGCCACTGGTTGGTTCATCCAGAACAAGGAGTTCCGGATCATGCAGCAGGGTGTGGGCGAGGCCAACCCTCTGCCGGAAACCCTTTGACAGTTCCCTGATTGGCTTGTGGGCGTGGGATTCGAGACCTGCTTCCCGAATCACTTCGGGAACCCGATTGCGAGCATCAAGCCCGTGAAGCTCCGCTTCGTACATCAGGTAGTCCCAGGCGAGCATCTCGCCGTAGACGGGCGCGGATTCCGGAAGATAGCCGATACGGGCCTTGAGATCCACCGAATCGGGGGTGAACCACTCTCCCGCGATTCTCACTGAGCCGCGGCTCGGCTCCATATACCCGGTCATAATTCGCATGGCCGTGGTTTTCCCCGCGCCGTTCGGTCCCAGGAGCCCGACAATCCCACCCTTTGGAATCGAAAAGGAAATATCCTTCAGTGCCGCGAGATCGCCGTAGTCTTTTCCAATTGAACAAAATTCTACCATGGAAACCTCATCTTTTTTTCTGAGTATAGATTTTTTTACCATTTCAGGATTACGTTACACTTACACGATAATTACATACATGTAATGGATGAGGCAAGGGGCTTCATGAAATTTATCCGGCACAGTACGGCACGGCACAGTACAGCACGGCACGGCACAGCGCAACACGGTACGGGCGGAGGGCGCTTCGGATCTTTACACTCCCTGTGTCCGCGGGATACTCTATACCATCTATTTATTCAACGGAGTTTTTCATGCAACAGGGTTTTGATAATGAAAAGTATCTAAAAGAACAGACGAAGGCCATTCTGGAACGGATTGATCGCTTCAACAACAAGCTTTACCTTGAGTTTGGTGGTAAACTGATGTTTGATTACCACGCGTCCCGGGTCCTGCCGGGGTTCGACCCGAATGTGAAGATTCGGCTTCTCGAACGCCTGAAGGACAAGGCGGAAATTATCGTCTGTATCTATGCCGGGGATATTGAAAAAGGCAAGGTTCGCGCGGATTTTGGTATTACCTATGACGATGATACCATGAAGCTTATTGATGATCTTCGGGACCGTGGGCTCTCGGTGTGCGGGGTGGTGATCACCCGATTTACCGGACAGCCCGCTGCGTTGCGTTTCAAGACAAAGCTTGAACGTCGGGACGTCAGGGTCTACACCCATGCTCCGACGATCGGCTATCCCGCCGACACCGATCTCATCGTAAGCGACGCAGGCTATGGCGCCAACGAGTACATCGAGACCTCCAAACCCCTGGTGGTGGTGACCGGCCCGGGACCCGGGAGCGGAAAACTCGCGACCTCTCTCTCTCAGCTCTACCATGATTATCGCCGGGGCAAACACTCGGGCTATGCGAAGTTCGAGACTTTTCCCATTTGGAACCTTCCCCTGAAGCATCCGGTGAACGTGGCCTATGAGGCTGCAACTGCCGATCTGAAGGATTACAACCAGGTTGATCCCTTTCACCTCGAGACCTATGACGTCAGGACGGTTAATTACAACCGGGATATCGAGGCTTTTCCCCTCCTCAGGAGAATCCTCAAAAGAATCACCGGCGCGGAATCGATCTATAATTCACCCACGGATATGGGGGTGAATCGTGCGGGCTTCGGTATTGTCGACGATGAAGCGGTGCGTCGGGCCGCGGAGGACGAAATCATCCGGCGTTTCTTTCGCTATTCCTGTGAATATGCCATGGGTCTGGTCGAGAAGGACACGGTGGATCGAATACGACTTGTTATGGATGAAGCGGGTTTGAACCCCGAAGGTCGAGATGTGGTGATTCCCGCCCGGGTGGCGGCCGAGCGGGCGGAAGCCTGCGGAAAAGGTCATGACGGGGTATACTGTGGAGCAGCCCTGAAACTGCCTTCGGAGGAGATAGTGACGGGAAGCAACGCGCCGATCCTTCACTCCGCCTCCAGTCTGATTCTCAACAGTATCAAGGTCCTGGCGGGTATAGATGACGAAGTGCACCTCCTGTCCCCGGAGGTCATTGAATCGATCAGGACCTTAAAGCGGGATATACTGAGCAAGAAATTCATCAGCCTCGACCTCGAGGAGACCCTTATCGCCCTCAGTATCAGCGCCACCCGTGACGAATCAGTGCGGCGAGCCATGGAGCAGCTCAAGAGTCTGGAGCATTGCGAAGTTCACCTCACCCACATCCCCACGCCGGGAGATGAAGCCGGACTGAAACGGCTGGGGATCAACGCCACCAGCGATCCGGTCTTTTCCTCGAGCAGTCTCTTCGTAGGGTAGGATCGAGTCCAGGGGAGGATATCACTTTCTGGTCAGGGTCCAGTCTACGGTATCCGTGGTGAGGCGGATCTGATCCCCTTCCAGATCCAGGTCGTATTCCCCTGAGGCGTCGCTGGAAACCCACTCCGAACCGTTCAGACGATGGGTGCGCGTCCATTTGATGGTGGAACCTGTGAAGGTATAGGTGCCCTTGGTTTCCGTAATTAAGCCCTTTTCATTGTCGAGATCCTGATAGAATCGGTTATGAAAAGTCCCCTCTTCGGTGAAGTGAAAGACGATGTCGTCGGGTTCTCCATCCTTGTCGATTGTGTAGGTCCCGTAGGAATACCAGTCCCCGACGATGTCGGAAGCTTGTTTTTCCTGCCCTCCGCCAAAACCGGTGAGCAGGAGCACTGTTCCTACTATCAGTACTACTCCGATTTTACCACGCATTTTTTCCTCCTCGGATATGAAATTGGAGGCAACAGCAGATGGTATGAGATTCTAGCAAACTGTTGAAAAACGAAAGGATATTTATATAATTGTACAGGCAGTGATTCTAATTGACAAGGATAGAATTTCTAAGGGTAAGGGAGCTAAGCAGCTTTAAAAACCCTCTTGGATTTTCTGAGTTCCTAAGCACCCCGGCAAAGGTTTACTGTTTTAGTTCTGTATCGGGGTTTCTTTTACCACCGCCGATTTCTCAATACCTATATCGCGCTCCGACATTGCAGCTGATTCCCCCGGGAGATCCCGGGTGGAAGACATCGCCGGTTTCCCCGGTTTGAACAGAGGTCGAGGCTGAAAGGATCAGCGCTTCGTAGATATTCCAGTCCACACCGAGGGCGGAGTTCGCCGAAAGGTCGACGGGTGAGAGAATGGAATTCAGGAAAACACTCAGATTGTCCCGGGGACTGAAACTGATCGAGGGGTAGAGATAGAGACCGTAGAGCTCGGCGACGGAGCCTTCCGCTGGGGCATCCATCTCCGACACGGGGGAGAAAGATGCCCCTGGCAGGAGGAGGAACTCA
>CAZJIN010000323.1:0-4045 GCA_964545955.1 uncultured Sediminispirochaeta sp. | reverse complement strand
GTCAAGCATCGATTCCACCAGCTTCACCGCACAGGAAATCCCCTCAAGCACGGGAATCCCCAGCTGCTTCTGTACTTCCCTGTGCACTCCGGCAAGACCCGCGCAGGTGGTGACCAGCATCTCCGCCCCGTCTTCCTCAATCGCCTTCTTTCCCAGGGCGACCATCTTTTTCACCAGCGCTTCGTGGTTATGATGACTTCCCAATACCGAGGATTCCATCGGAATCACCGATGCAAGAAGCCTCTCCAGTTTGTACTTCTCCACCTTGTCCACACTTCTCGGTCCGTCCCCCTTCCAGGTCCCCAGGATGGTGAACTTTCTGCCCAGAAGCGGGGTGAACAGCATCGGTGCCTGCCCTATCGCCACTACCGGTTTGTCCGTGATTTCACGGGCTCCAAACAAGCCAGGGTCGTCGCCACAGGCTATGATGAAAGCATCATAGTTGTCCCGTTCCTTCGCGATGATCTCCAGTACTCCTACGGCCGCCAAAAACTCATCCAGGTAGTTTTCTATCGACTCCGGCCCTTCGGCGGGATTTACATAGGTCATTTCAGTATCAGCGTGCTTCACACTCTCCGCCGATTGCCTGATATCCTCGGTCATGGTCAACGATGTATTGGGATTGATAACCAGAATTTTTCTACTCATTTCCTTCTCCTCTCTTTCTGTGAAATACTCCGGCACACCGGTCTTTCGCACCGCTCCTGTGCCGGAAACAAGGTGCCTCGCTCAGTCAACAAGCCGCTCAAATCTTTTGCGCTTAATCCGTTTGCCTCTCCCCTTTTCACCCTTGAACTCGCCGTCGTTCCACAGAACCTCTCCCCTGCTGATCGTCGTGACGGGGTAGCCCTTCAGCTTGAACCCCTCAAAGGGGGTGTAATCGGCGTTACTGTGGAGTATGTCGTTGCTCATGGTGAGTTCTTTTTCCGGATCGATGATCATGATATCCGCGTCACTTCCTATTCCAATCACCCCTTTCTCGGGGTACAGTCCGAAGAGTTTCGCCGGATTGGTCGCTATCACCTCCACAAACTTGTTCACCGTGATCCTTCCCTCGCTCACTCCACTGGAGAAGACGATCGGCACCCGTGTCTCTACCCCCGGTGCCCCATGGGGTATGTGGGGAAAATCATCCAGCCCCACCGCCTTTGCCTTCAGGTAGAAGGCACAGTGATCCGAGCCTACCGTCGAGATGGTTCCGTTCCGCAGTCCTTTCCACAGCGCCTCGATATCCGCGTCCCCTCGAAAAGGCGGGGTCACCACGAACTTCGACGCCTCGGCCGGATCCTTTTTGTACACATCCCGGGTAAAACTCAGGAAGTGTGGCGTGGTCTCGGCGTACACCATCGTCCCGCGTCCCTTCGCCTCATGGATCCTCTCCACCGCTTTTTCGGCTGAGGTATGCACTATAAACACAGGCGCCCCGATCACCTCGGACAGCACCGCCATTCGTTCGACCTCCGTCGACTCCATCAGATCGGGCCGCGTCGTCTCATGGTAGGGAGGCGTGGTTCGCCCCTCTTTCACCGCTTTTTCCACAAGGTAGTCGATCGCCCATCCGTCCTCACAATGAATACACAGCATCCCCCCGTTGTCCTTCAACAGGTCAAGCATTCTCGTGATATTGTAATCACCCTGTCGCCAGTCGTAGGTCATGAAAACCTTAAAAGTGGGATAGCCCTCCTCTATAAGCGCGGGTATCTCACTCCATACCTTCTCGTTGAACTCGTGGATCGCAGGGGAAAAACTGTAGTCTATGACCGAATTCTCCTCCGCCTTGGCGTTCCAGTCGTTGACGATGTCCCGCACCGTCTCTCCTTCCACCTGGTTGGGAAAATCCACCACCGAAGTCACGCCCCCGCAGGCCGCCGAGACTGTTCCCGTATACCAGTCGTCGGCGGTGCGCGAACCGTGCATCGGCGCGTCTATATGTGTATGGGTCTCTACCGATCCGGGACATACGTAGCGCCCGGTCGCGTCTATCACTTCACCCTCTTCAGGAAGGTTCTCCGCTATCGCCACAATCTTCCCGTCCTTGATTCCCACATCCGCCCGATAGCTCTCAGATGCCGTTACCACCGTTCCATTTTTTATTACCATGTCCATACTTATACCTCACCTGTATACGGAATTTAGCTCGTCGGTAATATGTATCGCTTCTTTCTTCTCCGGAGCCGGATAGGTGATTGAATTGTTTGGATGTACCCCGTAGGCGACCTGGGCTTCCACAAACTTCACCGCCGATACCACACCGTCGGTCACCGGTACACCAAGGGCCTTTTCCATCTTTTTGTCCATCTCGACCATGGCTGCTCCTGACAGGCAGATTACATCAGCCCCATCCTGTTCAATCGCGATCCTCGCTTCCTTTATGAAGGCTTCAACCAGTTTGTCCCTGTCACCGGCAATTTCGAGGACCGAGGCACCGGCCGCACGTACTGAGGCGCATTTATCGGTAAGTCCGTATTTTTCCACGAGCTTCGTCATTCTTGGTACCATTCTCCACGCCGCCGTCATCGAGCAAAACTTGTGACCGAGCATACACGCCATATACATACTTGCCTCACCTATCCCCATGACGGGTTTGGAGGTGACCTCTCTGCAGGCGAACAAGCCGGGGTCACAACCGCAAGCTACCACGAAGCCGTCGTAGTCCTTTTCATGGTCAATAAGCCTTTGGAGTGTTCCCACCGCGGATACCGCGACATCGTATTCTCCCTCGATAGATCTCGGGCCGCTCTTTGCACTGACCGCTTTGATTTCCGTACCCGGACTCGCGTACATCTTTGCGTGAATCTCGATCTGTTCAGTCATGAGATCGGATGTGTTCGAATTGATAACCAGAATTTTCATCGGTAGTTCTCCTCTTTTATTCCATCAGTATTCAATGCCCGTTGTTACTAATAAAGATATAGAATCGTATACGATAATATAACTACATAGCATTGAATTTCATTCTATTATCATATTCTGTTTCTGTCAAATTTAAATTTTATTTTTATTTAAGATTATCCAGGATTTTTGAAAGGCCTGAGTTGACTATTCTATTTTCTGTAGTATAATTAATTAAAAGTTCTATATAATCTTAATAGATTTAAGGTGATAAGATGAATAATTCCAGGAAAAGAGTACTTTCTTTGGAAAAAGCAGGGACTATGAAGGGAAAATCGGATCAGAACACTTACACAGACTCCCTGGAACAGAATGAAGACATTTTCAGCCTCGACGCCGTTGATATAACGAATCAACAGATTAGAAAGACTTCCGCTAAAACAGACCTCAATATTTTTGATGAGATCTACGAGGCCATTCTAGAAAATCGTATCCCCCCCGGCAGCCACCTCTCCCAGGATGAACTGGGACGTATTTTCGGGGTGAGCAAAACAATTATCAGACCGATTCTGCAACAGCTGGTCCAGCGAAAACTGGTTGTGATTATTAAGAACAGGGGCGCCTTTGTTGCCCAGCCGTCCTTCAAGGAGGTAACCGATACCAACAATGCAAGAAAGCTTGTTGAAGTTGGAATAGTACGTTATCTCGTGCATCACATAACCCCGGCCCAGATTAAAGAATTACAAAAGCTGATGGAGAAGGAGAAGAATATTAGAGACGTTCACAATTTCTCCCATCGAAGTCATGTCACGGGAATGTTTCATATGGCTATGGCCAAATGTACGGAAAATGAAGTGGTCGTTGATATGCTGCAGAACCTCATTGCCCGTGATAACCTTTCAGTGGCTCTCTACCAGAAGCCGAAAATCGCATGGACCTGTTCCGTGAATGATCATGGCGAGTTATTGCAACACATTATCGATGGGGAAGAAGAACAGGCCGTTGAAGCTGTAAAAGAACATATTGAAAGCATTTTGAAGAGCCTGAGTATGGAGGATGAGGATAATAAGAACCAGATACTGAGGAATGCCTTCGTACATCTTGGCTAAACTCGCGGCAGCCAATAGACCGATTACTTTCCCTCAGGAATTTTTAAGGCTTCGCTCAGGTTTTTCGGAACCTTCTTCGCCTTGCTGAGATTAAGGCTGTTTAC
>CAZJIN010000322.1:0-4052 GCA_964545955.1 uncultured Sediminispirochaeta sp. | reverse complement strand
ACGAGAATCTCCGGAGGCTGAGTCTCCTGTTTGTGGTGGGACTTGCAGGGGTTATTCTCGCAAGCAGGGCGGTGATCCACTCGTCCATAGTCATCGCGAATTTTTTTGGTATTTCCGAGACAATCATTGGACTGACCATAGTAGCAATAGGTACTTCTCTCCCGGAGATCAGTACCTGTATTATCGCGGGGCGGAAGGGGCATGGTGAGATTGCAGTGGGTGATATCATCGGGGCGGATATCCTCAATATCCTCTGGATCATTGGGATATCCGCCGCGATTACCCCTATGCACCTGCTTGCAACGACGGTCTACTTCTCCTTCGGCTTCATGTTCCTCATTGTAGGTACTATGTTGATTTCGATGCGCATTAACTACAGTTTCGGAAGAACAAAGGGTTTTATTTTATTGGGATTGTATGTGGTGTATCTGGTGGTAAACTACAATTTGCACTTTTTGCAAAACTGATTCTATGTTACAATAATAAGGCGAAAGGGATAACGGAAACCTGTGAGATTCAGGTGCGGGCGTGCCACTGTGATCGAATGAGAGGCTTTTTTTGCCACTGCCGGAAAGGCGGGAAGGTGGAAGCTGAGTATTCGTAAGTCAGGAGACGATCCTTTTTATTGAATGAACCCGCGTGTTGCGCGGGTTGCCTTCTCTCACGTACAGGGAATGGAAAGATCGGACCTTTCTTTTTTTGTTCTACCCGTCTTTTACATTCCTCCTTTGTACTTGAGTTTTCTTCAAGTTTTTCAATAAAGGAGACACAAGTGTGCAGTAAAAAAAATCCAATTCCTGCCTTCGTCCTGATCTTTCCGTTTCTTTTGGGCGTATCGATCTCAAGCCTATCGGCCCAGAGCACCGGCGGGATTTCCGTCCAGGTAACCGCCGAGAGGGCTGAGCAGGGGGAACTCAAAACCTCCGCCCATACCACTATTATCACCGCCGAGGAGATCGCCGCGAGGGGCAAGACAACTCTCGTGGATGTGCTCGAATCGGTTGCCGGTATCCACTTTCGTTCCTACGCCGGACCCGAACAGGCGCAGATTGTAATGCGCGGCTTCGGTGAAAACAGTTTCGGTCGGGTTTTGGTCCTCCAGGACGGCCGGCGTCTCAACTCCATGGACATGCAGGGAATTCAGTGGCTTTCCATCCCCCTTCAGCGGGTAGAGCGCATTGAGATTGTCCGTGGTGGGAACAGTGTTCTCTACGGGAACAACGCGGTGGCCGGTGTGATCAACATCATCACCCGAGGTCCGGTAAGGGAGCGGGAGTTTGCCTCCACCCTCCTGTTCGGTGGGCAGCTGTCCGATACCTTCGGATGGAAGCAAAGAAACCTCGAACGGGTCCATTTCGGCTTCGGGAATCCCGGTTACGACCTGGATGTGGACTTCGAGCACCAGTCCACCGACGGCTACCGGGACCGGACCGAATACGCTGCCACGGGGGCGAGTGTCGGCTATACCGGCCGGCCCACCGATATTTTCAGTACCAGTCTTGGGCTGGGCTATACACAATCTTTGTACCAGCTGCCGGGAAGCCTTGGCGCTGTCGCAGCCGAAGACAGTCCCGATATCGCTACCAACACCGAGGACGACGGCGAACAATACCTGATCAACCTTGACGGCGGGGTGGAATGGCTTCCGGGGTTGAATACTTCGGTCTTTCTGGACGGGAGTTATAGCTATCAGTGGGTATCCGTCAACATGCCGTCCGCAGAGGATACGGATTGGGGGACCCCGAAGTCTTTTGCCGACACCGCCTACCACACCGGGAGGATCAATCCGAAGGTGGTGATCGAAACCCCCTATGCCGCGGTACCGCTACGGGTTGTTACGGGGCTTGATGTGTATCTTTCCTCCCTGGAGAAGGCAGATTACTCCGATGACGGGAGAAGTATCGCCGACCTGAGCTACGAATATTCAAGCGGGTTGCAGACCTACGGTGGATATCTGGACGTGAATGTGGAGTTGAACGAAGGCTTCGGCCTGTCCCTCGGCGGTCGTTATGATGCCGCGCGGATATCAGCCGTGAGTGAAGATTTCAGCCTGGACGATGCAAAATGGCACGGTGCCTTCGTCATCGACGTTTCGTTTCGCTGGAATCCCACGGACCGTTCCAAACTCTATCTCAAGGGGGGTAATCTTTTTCGATACCCCTTCACCGACGAGCAGGCGGGCTTCTATTCCGGAACATTTTATCCGGACCTGGAGCCGGAGACCGGCTGGGATCTCGAAACCGGTTTCTCCCTGGCGGGGGGGCGTTTCGGACGCGGCTATTCCGTCAACGGGAGTATCTACCTTCTCCAGATGACCGGAGAGATAGCCGCCGACCCGGTCACCTGGGAACAGGCAAACCTCGACGCCACCAGACGAATCGGTGGAGACCTGGAGTTCGAATACTTCCTTCTGCGGGCGCTGAAGCTGTTCGGCAACTACAGCTACGTCTACGCTCTGTTCATTGACGGCGGCAACGAGGGCAACGCCATTCCCCTGGTTCCCGCCCATACCGGGGAGGCGGGTCTGACGGTGTCGCCGATCCGGGGACTGGAGATTGAACCCTCCTTTTCCTTCACCTCCGAAGCCTACCAGGGAGGGGACAACACCAATACCCAGGGCAAAGTCGAAGCGTATTGGCTCCTGGACCTGGTACTTCGATACCGCTTTCCCGGGGAGCAGGGACTTCAACTGGTGCTCAGGGGGGAGAACCTCCTGGACCGAATTTATACCCCCTTTGTGTATTATGGCGGATATTACCCCGCTCCGGGGCGCAGCGTGACCCTGAGCGCGGACTATCGGTACTGAGGGAGGATTTTTCCTTGAACCGGGGCAGGGGAACGAAAAAAAGAGGGCACCAGGACCGCAGGTTCTTCGCGGCCCTGGTAATCTCTCTGGTGATCCACGTGGTACTTCTCGCGGTTTTGCATGACGGGTGGATAGGGGAGAGGTCCGTACTCCACTATCGGAGGGTTTCTCCGACCCTCCTGGTCACCACGGCGGAATTTTCTCCAGGGGTACCGGTCCGTGAAACCGACAATTCGGCCAATCCTGAAGTGAAGGAAATAAGCCAGGGAGAAGCTTCCGTGGTTACGCCCCTCTCTGAAAATACCGCCCCCCTGCCCAAATCCCCTCCGGAGAATATACCGAAGCCGGAGGTCCTGAAACCGGATGGCCCGAAGCCTAAAGACGAATCCGGTGAACTTCTGGCGGCGACGGGGACGAATTCCCCCGCCCTGCCCACGGGCGAACAGGATATTTCTCAAGGTAGCCGGGATACGGAGCCACAGACCTCACCCGTTGGGAATTCTTCCGAGACAGGGAGTGGGGTGATTGAGCCGATAAAGGGTGAGCAGTTTTCCTCCTCGGCTTATTACGATAAGAAGAACCTGAGGGACGAACTGGAACATCAGCTGCTTCTCTATATTGAAGCACACAAGCGTTATCCCTCCACCGCCCGAAGACGAGGTCTGAACGGTGAGGTGAAGCTATTGCTCACCATGACCGGGGGAAGGAGGGTGGACCTGGGGAGCACAGTACTCATACAGTCCGCGGGAAGTAGGCTTCTGGACCGTGAAGCCGTGCGCCTGGTTGAATCTTTTTTCCCCTATGAACCGGGGGGGGGTATAGGGAGGGAGATAGAACAGGAACTCTCCACTACGGTAAAAATCAGCTACCGTCTGCGTTAACGGTATGCCGTACGTTTTCCGCCGCACGTCGACCACTCAGCCACCGCCGACGGGAAAGTAGAGAAACAGATCATCCCCTTCCCGCAGGAGGTAGTCCATGGTTTTTCGTTGACGTTTGACCAAGGGCACCATGTATTTGCGATATTCCTTCTTTACATCGAGCCGATCGAGGAGCTGATCCACCGAGGTTTCCGGCTCCACCTCGAGTTCGCTTTTTGTCGGAACATCTTCTATCTTGAAAAACCCCATGTATTCGATTCTGATCTTCATACCACAATAATAGATATGCCTGACCTGTTCAGTCAAGTAGACGCGTTGACTCATCAAAAATCTAACCCAAAAAAAGAATTGCCTCATCGAAAAAT
>CAZJIN010000321.1:0-4058 GCA_964545955.1 uncultured Sediminispirochaeta sp. | reverse complement strand
AGTGCGTAACGGATGGCATAGGGAAAACGGGCCTCCCTGAGAAAACGCTCCACATCCTCGGCAAGGGCTGCACCACCGATGCCGAAAAAGATCAGGTTTCCTCCGAAAGTTCTCATAAGACTCTTTCCGGCCACACGATTAAGCAGCCTTCTAATGGGCGGCACCTTGTAAAGGAGACGGACTAACTTTTTCTTTTGAAACTTCGGCAACACCGCCGACCTGTATATTTTCTCTATCAGCAGGGGGACCGTCAGCATTGCCCTTGGTCGCACCTTCTGAAGGGCCGGTAGAAGCACAACCGGTGCCGGCGGTTTGGAAATATAATGTATATGGCACCCAAGTCTAAAAATCGTAAGAAACCCGATAGTACATTCGTAGGTATGTGCAAGGGGGAGTATTGAAAGCAGGTGGTCCCCCGGTTTCAATCCGGGTATTTCCGAAGCAGCCTCGGCATCATATACAAGATTCCGATGAGACAGAACGACACCCTTGGATTGTCCAGTCGTACCGGAGGTGTAGATGATTGAAGCCCAGTCCCCCTCCTCAACTCCCCCTGTACCGACTACAGGATGTTCCTTGATTTCAATCGGCTCTCGACCCTTACCGGGGGTTTTTCCTTTTTTCTCGGCCTTAATATCCGTGATAACCGATAGAGAATCCACGCACACCGCCGGTTTCTTTGTCTGTTCAATGACGGGGCGCAGCTTTTCAAGCAGTTTCTCCGACACGCAGTAGGCTACCGCTTCCGAATGGGCTACTATATTCGCAACCTCATCGGCATGAAAATCGGTGAGAATAGGTACGACCACAGCCCTCATGGTGGTTATCGCAAAATAACAGACGCTCCAGTTTGGTCGATTTTCACTGAGTAGAACGACCTTATCACCCTTGCCGATACCCACGGACTGCAGGTAGTTACGCAAAGAGACCACACGATTGTAGAAATCACGATACGTTAGCGCCTCCTCATCCACAAAGGAAACACAGTTATAAGCACCATAATTCTGAACACTTTCAATTAATAAATCTTCCATCGTCAGGGATCTTAATGCCATAGCTGTTTCCCCCTTATTTGCTATCTGAGTACCTTAATACGCCGAACAATAATTTGCAACAGTCTCAATTGCCCCATCAAGTCAGGAGTTCCTGTTCTCCTGGAGAAGTCTGGTGAGTTCCCTGTCCAGAGCTCCGGCAAAGAGACGGATCTCCCGTTCTCCGGGGGGACCCGTCCCCTCCGGTGGTATCCCCGCAAGCCTGAAACTCTCCATCAGGTCGCGGATCGAAAGGCGCTCCCTGATATTTTCCGCGGTAAAAAGGTTCCCCCGGTCATCAATCACCACCCCGCCCTTCTCCACTAATCGTGCCGCAAGGGGCACATCCCTGGTGAGGCCTATATCGCCGGCGTCTATTCTGGCCACGAGTTCATTGTCGACCTCTCCCGAGCCATGGGGTACCAGGATATTCAGCACATACTCCCCCTGAACATCTTGCAGCTTGCGATCAGAAATAAAACAGGCCGTCGTCCGTGTTCGAACCGCCGCCCTTCGGACGATGGTCCTCAATCGCCTGGGAAATGAATCGGCGTCAACCCAGATCTTCATTCGGACTCCCTGTTTTTCCTTCCCGGAACGGAGGCGATATAGACACTCCCCTTCCCGGTGAATGAGTATTCACCAAAAGACCATGGAACGAGAAAACTTTCCCCTTTTACAATATGAAGCACTCTTTCATCGGTTTGCCCGTTTTTTATGAGAAAAAGTTCTCCCTCAGTGCAGATACCGATATCAATGGATGTGCGTTTGCCCCTCTTTATCCCATCACCATTCTCCGAGGAAAAATAAAAAAGTACGAATTCCTCAACAGGGACATCATATCGTCTCCCACCCCCTTCAATGGGAATACCCCGCACTATATCCGCCGATCGAGGCCTGAAAGAAAGGACCTTGAGCAGCTCCGTTACATCCACGTGTTTCGCCGTTAAGCCTCCCCTCAGGACATTGTCGGAATTCGCCATTACTTCAATCCCCATTCCCTCCACATAGGCATGAAGAACTCCCGCCGGCTGGTAGAGTGCCTCTCCAGGCTTGAGTTTTACCACATTGAGAAAAAAAGGCGCCTGTACGCCCGCATCCCGGGGGTGGATGGAATGAAAGACCAGAATCAGGTCCGCCTCGGTGATGATACCCTGCTGTGAGAGGGCCCAGGTATGGACTTCTTTGTCCAGTTTCTCAAGATCTGCCGTTGAAAGGTTCATGAGGTTCTGAAAAAAACCACGTATCCACCCTTCCTGTTCCTCCGAATCGGGAGGGAGCCCCGCCGGACGCAGGACATCCCGGTACACCCTGCTTCCCACGCCCTGATAAAAACGGTCGATCTCCGCAGGTTCCCTAAAACCGCACATCGCGATAAAGGGGGTTAGGGCACATATAATCTCCGGCTTGTGGTTTCGGTCCCGGTAGTTTCGTTCAAAAGCATCCACAGCGATACCGCGGGCCTCCTCATCCGCAAACCCCTCCCTGGCCTGAGCCTGGTTGGGGTGGGCCTGAATAGAGAGGGGTTGCCCCGCCGCAAGTACCTTGAACAAAAAAGGGAGCCCGTTGTCAAAAAGTGTTGAGACCTCGGATCCTATCATCCTGATAGAACGATTTGACAGCAGCTCCGACAGTTCCACATACGCCCCCGTAGGAGCAACAATCTTCGAAGGCCCCCGGGGATGCACCCCCATCCATATTTCCGCAAAAGGTGCTTCCTGGGGATTGGGAATTCCCAGGAGTTCGGGAATCAAGGTTTTTGACCCCCATTGATAATGCTGAACCTGATTCTCCAGTTTCTGCGGTAAATCGTATTGATCCTTCATACATGAATTGTAGTAAACACAGCCGCCAATGGTCAATCAACCTCCGACCCGATTTCCATTATTTAACAAATGAAAAAGTGCCACGGGTATTATTGTGATCTTTCTCCCTTTTAGAGTCTCTTTACCTTGAAAAAAAATCTACTATTCCTTTATACTGTCGCTATAAACATTTCCCAAGGGGCGTTTCATGAACCTCTCGGAATATCCCCATCGAAGGTACAATCCCCTCGCCGGGGAATGGGTGTTGGTATCTCCCCATCGGACAAAGCGACCATGGCAAGGACATCAGGAAGCACCACAGGTAGAAAAAAAGCCCGAATACGATCCATCCTGCTATCTCTGCCCCGGAAATGCCCGGGCGGGAGGTGTTTCAAACCCGAAGTATACCGACACTTTTGTATTTGAAAACGATTTTTCCGCCCTGCTCCCCGACACGCCGAAGGACGGGATGGACATGGACGGGCTTTTCCGCGCCCATAGCGAGAGGGGCATCTGCAAGGTGATCTGTTTCTCACCCCGTCACGATCTCACCCTCTCCCTGATGGACATACCTGATATCCGCAAAGTTGTGAATGTCTGGGAACGGGAATATCTCACACTTGGAGCGGTGAAATTCATCAACTACGTGCAGATTTTTGAGAACAGGGGCGCCACGATGGGCTGTTCAAATCCACATCCCCATGGTCAAATATGGTCAAACGAAACCGTCCCCCCCCTACCCCAAAAGGAGCAGGACAACCAGCGGGCATTTCTACAGAACCATGGAAGGTGCCTGCTCTGCAGCTACCTTGAGAAGGAACTTGGTTTTTCCGAGAGAATCGTAGTGGAAAACGGTTCTTTCGTAGCCCTCGTTCCTTTCTGGGCGGTATGGCCCTTTGAAACCCTCGTCCTTCCACGCCGTCATGTCGGATCGATCGATGAACTGGAGGACCAGGAAAAAAACGATCTCGCCAATATCATTAAAAAAGTCGGCACTCGTTACGACAATCTTTTTCAAACCCATTTCCCCTATTCCATGGGACTTCACCAGCAGCCCACCGATGAAACTCCCCATCCCGAATGGCACTTTCACCTTCACTATCTGCCGCCCCTCCTTCGATCGGCCACGGTGAAAAAATTTATGGTAGGGTACGAACTCCTGGCGGGCAGCCAGAGGGATATCACCGCTGAAGCGGCCGCCCTTCGCCTTCGGGAAGAATCG
>CAZJIN010000320.1:0-4064 GCA_964545955.1 uncultured Sediminispirochaeta sp. | reverse complement strand
AGCGCGAAAGCCTCCTTCGCGGCGGTGAAGGCTGCAAAGGAGGCGGGGCTGACCGTCTCCTGCGATCTCAACTACCGGGGAAAGCTCTGGAAGTACGGGAAGAAGGCCCCCGAGGTGATGCGTGCGCTCCTGAAGTATGCCGACGTCGCAATCGGAAACGAAGAGGACTGCCAGAAATCCCTCGGTATCACCACAGGAAAGGAGACAGAGGTGGATGTCGAGTCGGGACAGGTGGAGGCGGAGAAGTACAGGCTTCTCACTGACCGGGTTCTGGAGGAGTTTCCCAATCTCTCCCGGATCGCGATCACCCTGCGGGAGAGTTTTTCCGCCGACCACAATGGCTGGTCGGCAGTGCTGAACAACGGGAAGGATTTTTTCCATTCCCGGCGATATGATATCAGGAACATCGTCGACCGGGTCGGGGGCGGAGACTCCTTTGCCGTAGGATTGATCTACGGATTGTCGCAGATTGGGAATGACGAAAAAGCCCTCGACTTCGCCGTGGCCGCTTCCTGCCTGAAGCACAGCATCAGCGGCGATCTGCCCCTGTTTAGCCTGGGGGAGATCGAGAACCTCCTGGAAAAAGGCGGTTCAGGCCGGGTCCAGCGATAATTGGCGGGATGTAAGGTTCGGCCGTGCCCCAAGCGTTGGAGGCAGCAGGCCGGGTCAGACGATCAGGCTGGAAGGTTCGGTGATAGGGCTCTTACTCCGCTCCCAGGACATCTTGGGCTTTTCGCAGGACCGACGGGGGGACGGAGGTATTGTTCGGATCGTAGTTTTCCGGGTCGAAGGTTTTCCCACGATCCATGCTCAAGACGTAGCGCAGATCACCGCTTCCCACTTCCACCGCTTCCTGCTTGATTTCCTTGATAGTAAAAACTCCCGGGAGGGCCCTTCCCACCTCGACCAGGGTGGTGCCCCGGAGGAAACGGATCAACCAGTCCGGATGGTCCCGGTCGATGGACTGGAGTTCGGCCTGCATTTTTTTCAGGTCCCCCACGCCGAATATGGTCTTTATACTTGCCACGAAGGCGTGGGCCATCCCGATATGGACCATAAAGAGGTCGCTCCCGGCGAATTCCTTTTCCACAGCCTCCAACATCTCCTTCGCCGTCATGGCGTCGTCCCTTTCCTCGGAGCGGATATAACGGTAGACCCGAAGGACCCCGGCGGCGTAGCGGAGTTCCTTCTCCTGGTCCTTCGAAAGGCCCCTGGAATCATCAAGCACAGTTTCGACCCGGCGGCTTTCCCGAACGAGAAGATCGGTATCCGGTTCCAGCAGGTAGGTGAGGCAGTATTTCCGGTCCACCCGGAATGATTCGGATTGTCCGAAGACCGCCTCCGGGATACCGAGGTTGATCCCCAGAAAGAAGAGTGTCGCAACGAGTATCGACGATAATTTCTTTTGCATATTTTTTTCCTATCCCCTATTATAAGAACATATGAAAAGATCGGAACTTCGACAAGCCCGGATTTCATGCAGCAGGGGGATTTTCATGGGGAGATCTCGACTATGAGTATACTGGTGCAGCAGGTTTTCTTCTGGTCCGCCCTGGCGTACTGGGTGGCGGGGTTCTTCCTGATCTGGAGAATCCCCGTGATAGAGGGGAAGGGCGGGGGAGAGATCAACGGTCCCGGCGCGTCATCTTCTCTTTTTACCACAGCGGATCTTTCGGTGGTGATTCCCGCCAGGAACGAGGCTGAAAACATCGGTACCCTTCTCGAGTCCCTCCGCGGGCAGTCCGGCCTTCCCCGGGAGATCATTGTGGTGGACGACCAGTCCGAGGACGGGACCGGTGAGATCGTCGAAGGTTTTGCCGAATCCCTCTCCGGTACACGGCTTCGTGTGGTCATTCCTGAGGAGCGCCCCGAAGACTGGACCGGGAAGAACTGGAGCTGCCACAGTGGGATGCTTCAGGCAGGAGCGCCCCTGCTTCTATTCCTTGATGCGGATACCCGGCTCTCTTCACCGGAGGCCCTGGAGATGCTCGTGGAAGAGTACAACCGGCGGGGCGGCCTTCTCTCCGTTCAGCCTTATCACGTGGTACACAAAGCGTATGAACAGCTGTCCGGTTTTTTTAACATGATTGTGATGGTGGGGACCAACGCCTTTTCCATATGGAGCAGGTCGGGGGAATCCGACGGGTGTTTCGGTCCCTGTATCCTGACGAGTAAAGCACAGTACCTTCGGGTCGGCGGACATGAGGCGGTCCGAGGACAGGTGGTGGACGATCTGGCCCTCTGCAGGCTGTACCGGCGGGAGGGAATCCCGGTTCACACCTTCGGTGGAAAAGGGGTGATCAACTTCCGAATGTACCCCGGCGGCGTGGGCAGTATGATCGAGGGCTGGACAAAAAACATGGCCGTCGGGGCATCCCTGGCGGATGTACGCCTGATTCTCCTGCTGATTATCTGGTGCACCGGTATCAGCAACGCCGCACTGGCCCTCGGTTCCCTCGGATGGCGGTTTGATCCGACCCTGGGACCGATGATCCTCGGGGCGTACGCGCTTTATGGGGGGCAGATTTTTCTGCAGCTCCGCAGGGTGGGGAGCTTTCGGTGGGTCGCGGCCCTCCTTTTTCCGGTGTTGTTTCTCTTTTTTGTGGGGATTTTTATCTATTCCGTGGTGAGGGTAAAAATCTACCGCAGCGTCTCCTGGAAGGGGCGTTCGATTCGAATAGACTGAACCAAGGAGAAGGAGGGTGGGTATTTTTCAAAACGAAATTTTTTTCATAGTAGTGATAAACTCCGTCGCCTGGTTCCTGGTGATTTTTATTCCCGGCGCCCTGATCCAGAAAATACCCCTGCATCATTTTGATGAAAACCACTTTCTCTATCGTACCAGGTCCTGGGAACGGGGGGGACGGGTGTACCTGTGGTTTGGAATAAAAAAATGGAAAAAATACCTGCCCGACGGCGCGGGGATTTTTCAGGACGGGTTTAGAAAAAAAAGCATACACCGTACCGATGTTCTCTACTTGAAACGCTTTGTTCTCGAAACCTGTCGCGCGGAGCTTGTTCACTGGGTCATTATTGCGCTGATTCCGCTCTTTTTTATCTGGAACCCCCCCGAAGTAGCGGTGTGGATGATACCCTTTGGTCTTATGGTCAACCTGCCCTGTCTGATCACCCAGCGCTACAACCGCCCGAGGCTGCAAAAGGTGACGAAGAAAAGTTGACAAGATAGGTCCATAAGGCGATTTTAAACGGGAGAGGTTCAAAAATTGGATAAAGCGGAGCACCCATGCGAATAGAAGAGGTCCATTACGAGACATTCAAATCCGGCAGCAAGACCTATTTCAACAGCAGCCGTTTTTTTCCCGAAGAAATTCGCCGAGATGTATTCTATCTCTATGGATTCGTGCGAAAAGCCGACGACTTCGTGGATGCGATTCCCCAGGATACTGAGGGTTTTTACCGATTTGTCGAAGCGTACCGCCGGGCTTTGGAGCGCGAGAAGAGCGGGAAATCCGTGGAAGGCGGGAAAGCCGCCCCCGACAAGAGCTACGCCTCCGGCAAGGGCGGTGATCCCGGTGTCTCCGACGATCCGATCATCCACCGCTTTGTTGAACTGAGTCTTCGCAGGGGCTTCGATCCCGAGTGGACCTCCGCGTTTCTCCGTTCGATGGAGCTGGACCTTTTCAAGCGTGAGTACAATCGACTGGAGGAGACCCTGGAGTACATCTACGGCTCGGCGGAGGTGATAGGGCTTTTCATGTCGGCGATCATGGGGCTGCCCGGGGAGGCGCATCACAGTGCCCGGATGCTGGGCCGGGCGATGCAGTACATCAATTTTATCCGGGACATCGATGAGGATGTGAAGCTCGGCAGGCGTTACCTTCCCCTGGTCGATACCCCCCTGAAAAGTCTCGAATATGAATATGTACGGGACCACCTGACCGAGTTTCGCCGTTTTCATCAGCAACAGATCGAGCTGTACATGGGCTGGCAGCGTGAGGCGGAGAAGGGGTATCATTTTATCCCCTATCGATACCTTCTGCCGATCAAGACCGCCGCGGATATGTACATATGGACCGGCGAGAGGACTGAAAAAAATCCGATGC
>CAZJIN010000319.1:0-4076 GCA_964545955.1 uncultured Sediminispirochaeta sp. | reverse complement strand
AGCAGAGCACCTTCTACCTTGGAGCGGCCAACTCCCTCGCGTCGATCATCGTCGCCGCGATAGCACCCTTCCTCGGTGCCGTGGCCGACCGGGGCAGCAGCAAAAAAAAGTTTCTCATCTTCTTTGCCTTTCTCGGGGTCGTCATGACCGGAGCCCTCTGGTTCGTTCGTATGGGTTACTGGCAGCTCGCGGTTATTTTTTACGTGGCGGGGACCGTCGGATTCTCGGGGGGTAATATTTTTTACGACTCCCTCCTCACGGGAGTCGCCTCTGAAAAAAAGGTGGACTTCGTTTCATCCCTCGGTTTTTCCCTCGGCTACTTCGGCGGCGGCCTGCTCTTCCTGGTGAACGTAGTGATGTACCTGAAACCGGAGCTTTTCGGCATTCCCGATGCAGCAACGGCTATCCGCATCTCCTTTCTCAGTGTTGCAGTCTGGTGGGCCGTGTTCAGCATCCCCCTGATGCTCTTCGTACCGGAACCGAAGGTGAAGTCCCCCCTTACCCTGGGCAAGGCCTTTAAAGGCGGCTGGCTACAGCTGCGCAACACCCTGAGAGAAATCCGCCACCTCAAGGTGATCGGAATATTCCTGCTGGCCTACTGGTTTTATATCGACGGGGTAGACACAATAGTCAGGATGGCCGTCGACTACGGCGCATCCCTCGGGTTCCCGTCGGAATCCCTCATCGTCGCGCTTCTCCTGGTGCAGTTTGTGGCCTTCCCGGCCGCCCTCGCCTACGGATGGCTCGGAGGCAGAATCGGTGTAAAACGGGCGATTTATATTGCCATAATCGCCTACGGCCTGATAACCCTCCTGGCTTTCTTCATGCGGGTGAGCTGGCATTTTTACGCCCTCGCTATCGGGGTCGGACTCTTTCAAGGCGGTATCCAGGCCCTCAGCCGCAGTTATTATACACGGCTCATCCCCGAGAACAAGTCGGCGGAATTCTTTGGTTTTTTCAATATGCTCGGGAAGTTTGCCGCGGTGATAGGCCCCTTCATGATGGGATCCATCACCATCCTGACCGGAAGCAACCGTTTTGGAATCCTGTCCATCATGCTTCTGTTTATCATCGGGGGTGTCCTGCTCACCCGGGTGGATGAAGAAGAGGGACGGCGCATGGCCCTTGAGTACCTGGCGGAACACGCCGAGGAGGAGCTGAATCCGGATGCGGAGTGACGGTTAGAGGAATCGGGGGAATCGCCCCGGACAATTCCGGGGCTTTCATGCTGTTCCCGCAAAACACCCGCATCACGCCTTCAATCCCGCCAGAAGATCGGGGTAAACAACACGAGGACCGTGTAGATCTCGAGACGGCCCACCATCATCACGAAGGAGAGAAACCATTTTACATAATCCGGAAAAAAAGCGTAGTTTTCGGCCGGACCGATCATACCGAAACCGGGGCCGATATTCCCCAGGGTCACCAGGGCGGTAGAAAAGGAGGTCAGGATATCGTTCCCCGCTGAAGCGACCACAAGACTTACGAGAATCAGGATAAAAATATATAGTGAGAACAGCCCGCTGATGACATAGGCCACGTCCTTTTTCAGGGACCGACCGTTGATATGGACTTTGAACACCCCCCTAGGGTAAATCAGATACCGCATCTCATTGAGACCCTGTTTGACCACCGTCACGATCCGGATCACCTTGATTCCGCCTCCGGTTGACCCGGCGGAACCTCCGATAAACATGAGACTAAAGAGGACCAACCTCGAAAAAGCCGGCCACGCGGCAAAATCCGCGGTGGCGTAGCCCGTTGTCGTGAGAATTGAGGCTGCCTGAAAGCCCGCGTACCGAAGGCTTTCGGAAAAGGTGGCATAACTCGTTCCATACAGATCCACGGCGATCAGCAGAGTCGCCAGAACGAGGATAGCCGTATATACCCTGAACTCAGTATTCCGGAATATGGAACCGAATTGACCGCGGATGAGGCGGAAATAGAGGATAAAATTCACCCCCGCCAGATACATGAACACCGTGATCACCACGTGGATGAACCCGGAACTGTAAAAGCCGACGCTGCTCCCCTTCGGTGAAAACCCCCCTGTGGCCAGGGTCCCAAAGGTGTGGGTGAGCGAATCAAACAGGCTCATTCCACCCAGAAGGAGCAACAGCGTCTCAAGTACCGTCAGCACGAGGTAGATAATCCATAGAATTTTGGCTGTTTCGGTGATTCTCGGTGTGATTTTGTCCACCGAAGGACCGGGAGATTCGGCTTTCAGCAACTGGAACCCCCCGATCCCCAGGAGGGGAAAGAGCGCCACCGTGAGCACCACGATTCCCATTCCCCCAAGCCAGTGGGTGAGAGAGCGCCAGAACAGCATGCTGTAGGGCAGAGCCTCTATATCAGTGAGAATTGAGGCTCCGGTGGTGGTAAACCCCGACATGGTCTCAAAGAAGGCATCCGTATAACTGGGTATGGAACCGGAAAGGTAAAAAGGCATGGCCCCCGACACGGAAGCGGTAATCCAGGCGAGGCTGACAAAGAGAAAGCCCCCCCGGATACTGAGACTCAAATCTCCCCGTCGCTTCAGGCCGAAGAAGAGGAGGGCTCCCGTCACGATATTCGTCCCTACGGGTATGAGAAAATACCTGATCATCCCGTATTCGCCGTAGCATAACGCTACGATCACCGGTGTAAGAAGGAAGAAGGAGAGAATCGCCAGAAATACACCCAGGACCCGCAGGACTATCGGTACTTTCATTTTTCTTTTTTCTTTGCCTTTGCGAAAAGTTGATCCAGCTTGGGAAGATTCTCCTTCCGGGTGATCAGGACTATCGTGTCGTTGGGATACAGCACATCCCCACCGTGGGGGAGATAGTTTTCATCCCCCCGGGAGATAAACAGCAGAAGGGAATGATAGGGCAACTTGATATCCTTGATCTGCTTCTCCGCGACCTTGCTTCCCGCTTCCACACTCAGCTCGATAACCTCCAGGCTCCCCCCGCTGACGGCATGGATTGAGTGGACCTTCCCCTTTCTGATCAGCTTTAAAATGGAGTTTACCACCGCGTTGTTCATACTAATGGTAGTATCAACATTCAATTTTGAAGCCATCTTCAAAAAATCGTTCTTATTGACCAGGGCGATGGACCGTTTTATACCAATGCCCTTGGCGTACATACTCGTTACCAGGTTGAGTTCCTGGTTCCCTGTCGCGCTGATCAGCAGATCATAGTCACTGAGTCCGTTTTCCTCAAGAATCCCCTCATCGGAGACATCGCTATAGAGGACCAGGGTCCTGGGAAACTCCTCCGCCAGTTGTTTTGATCTGTCGTAATCCCTCTCGATAATCACCACATTTCGCTTCTGGTGGGGAACGAAAGAATCGAGCATCCGGGATATGAAGGACTCCTTTTCATTGTGCCCCACTAAATGTCTGGCCACATAGCTGCCTATGCGTCCCCCCCCGACGATGACCACCTTTTTCATTTCTTCCCTGAGCTTCCCCTCGGTCTGAAAGGCCGTCTCCAAATGGTCCTTCGTACCTATCAGGTAAAGGGTGTCCCTGTCCCTTACCACGGTATCCCCCTGGGGAATGATATAGCCGTTTTCACGGACGATCACGGCAATAATAAAATCGTACTGTACCTCCCGCTTGATATCCTCCACCCGGCGGTCACGAAAACGGGATTTTTCGTTGATGACCATGGTACGCATCTGGAAGGTGGTGCCCTCAAAATTGATGATATCACTGGTAGCGCCATGTTCCACCGATCGGAGAACGGCCTTCGCCGCTTCGACCTCGGGATTTACAAGGTAATCAATCCCGAGAAAGGGCTTCTGAGTGATAAAGGAGGAGGTATAATCAAAGTTCCTCACCCTGGCGATTTTATAGGGGACCTTGTATCCGCTTGCGACCATTCCGCAGGCTATCATGTTGAACTCATCGGATTCGGTCACACTGATAAAAAAATCGGCATCCTGGATGTGTGCCTCTTTGAGTACTTCCCGGTTGTTGGCTTCCCCATGTATAACCATACAGTCGAGAGTTCCCGCGGCCTGTCTGACCTTTTCACTGTTTCGTTCAATTATTACCACATCATGCTTTTCGGCAATCAGTTTCTTGG
>CAZJIN010000318.1:0-4087 GCA_964545955.1 uncultured Sediminispirochaeta sp. | reverse complement strand
GGAGGACTGCGGAGGCATCCCGGGATACGAAGAACTCGTCGATGCCATCCACGCCCCCGAGGCAAAACGGGACGAACGCCAGCAGGAACTCATCCTGTGGGCACGGGGCTGGCATCCCCGGGACTTCAACCTCGAAGGATTGAACAACCGCCTGAAGGAACTCTGAGCTCGGCCGGCAATTCTGACTTCAAAAATGAGAATTGCTGAAGTCCGGCCGGTTTTCCGCAAGACCTCATCACTATTTTAGCTATTTTTTGCAAATAGTAGCTATATTTTCTCTTTCTTCTTAGCTAATTTAATGCTATAATTAGCTAAAAGGAGGCGCGCCATGTATGTTTCGTCCACCCGGTTTCAAAACAATTTCGGTAAATACCTGGAGCTCTGCCGGAAGGACAACGTCATCATCACGAAGAACGGCAAGAAGAAGGCCGTCCTCCTGGGCTATCCGAGGGACTTTGAAGGCTATGAGTCGGGCGAGCCCATTCCCGACTACGGTACATCTCCCAGGAAGAAGAACCTTGTGACGTATCAGGAGTTCCTGAAGCTGACCGAGGAGAGCGACCAGCGCTACGAGCTGATCGACGGGGTGGTCTACCTCATGGCCTCACCGAGCTTTACCCACCAGAGGATCCTCGGTCATCTTTTTATGCTCTACCGTGATTTTTTCCGTGATCATGAGAGCTGCGATCCCTTTCTCTCTCCCCTGGACATCGATCTGCTGCGTCAGCCCATACTCAGGGAACGGGAATTTACCGAGGACGACATCAATGTAGTTCAGCCCGACCTGGTGGTGCTCTGCGATCCGGAGAAGGACCTGGACGAGAAGGACAGGTACAGGGGAACTCCTTCGCTGGCAATAGAGATCATCTCGCCCTCCTCCAGGAGCAAGGACCGGGTCAAGAAGCTCGATCTCTATATGGAGAGCGGTATAGGTGAGTTCTGGATAGTCGATCCCGAAGGCCGAACTGTCATGATCAATTTTTTTAAGGACTACGAGCTGGAGTCAGCCGGGACCTTCGGTGTTGAAGATACAGCCCGGTCATGGCTCTACCCGGGGCTTGCGGTGGAGGCGAGACAGTTGTTTAATGGATAGCTGCGTCCTCTGATATTCGGTCGACCTTCGTGAACCGGTCGAATCACAACGGTCAGCTCATTGATGACCGCGTCAGTTAACGGAATTGCACCCTGAATCTGACCGGCCCCGGGAAACCGATGGTTGACTATAGCGCGGTCAAAAATCGTCCCATACATTCCTCCGCAGCTCGTTGCTACACCTTACTGCGCCATTACCGTTACAGCCGGACAGGCTCAGCAATTCGAAATGTGTAGAATTTTTTCCATTCTTCACATTTCGAATGCCTCCAACCGTATGTAAAACACTTATTTCCTAAACGCTTGATACAAATTCCAAATGTAGAAGTCTGGTTAGACTTCTACATTTGGAATTTCTGGTACCAGCTCCACCTCGTAGGCAAATAGCTTGATCCCTTCCCTGGTAAAGTGTTTCTTCAGGGCTCTCACTGCCCGGAGGACAGCTTCCCTCTCTTCCGGAGTTTCGGTGTAGATGATCACGAGGGCGTTGCGTTCGGGCCAGATCGGGTCTCCCCGGCGCACGCCATGGCGTCCTCTGCCGAGCATTTCCGGCAGGAGGGTGTTGGTAGATTCCACCAGAACTATATCGTTGTGAAAAGTCTTTATAGAAACTTTGATACATCAAAGCTTCCTCTTTTGTTGACAGTTAAAAAGTAATGATGGAAGATTTTCAATATTCAGAAGAGTAATACCGTAAAAGGATTTTTATCATGAAAAAAGGAGAAATTGACATATTTTTAGAGAAAACAGGACCGGGGGTCTTCCCCGACGGATCGATAACCCTAGTTATGGGAAATGAGGCCGCTGATCTCGATTCCATGGCTTCCACCGTTCTCTACGCCTATTACCTGTCCCTGGAAGATCCCGGATGCAATCCGAAGCCGCTGATAGCCATCCCCCGGGGGGACTTCAAACTCAGGACAGAGGCGACATTCCTCTTCAAGAAAGCGGGAATCGACGAGTCCGTACTCAACTTCACGGAAGATGTTGATCTTCACGCCTTGGCATCGGAGAACCGACTCCGCCTTGTACTTGTGGATCACAACAGGCTTGCAGCATCTTATGCAAACCTTGAGAAACACATCTCGATCATCCTGGACCACCACGCGGATGAAGAGAAATATCCCTCCACCGCCGTTACCGATATCAGGTCGGTGGGTTCGACGGCCACTCTGGTTGCCGAGAGATTCCTGAAGGGCGCTGTGGATAAAATCGACAAGGCCGTCGGGACTCTGCTCCTTGGAACCATACTCCTGGATACGGTCAACCTTGATCCGGAAGCGGGAAGAGTGACGGAGGCCGATTCGGCAGCAGCTGAAAAATTGGCAAAATCAACCGGCGCGGATATGGAGACCCTGTTCGATTCACTTCAGTTTGAGAAATTCAACGTATCCTCTCTTACAAGTTATGATCTTCTCAGAAAAGATTACAAGGACTGGAAGATGGGCGAGGTAATATGCGGTATCGCTTCGGTCCTTATGTCAGCGGAGGATTGGAAGAAGAAGGACCCTGATCTTAAAAAGAGCTTCGGGAAATATGCGGCTGAGAAAAAACTGGACATACTACTCGCGATGAATGCCTTTACCCAAGCATCCTTTACCCGTCACCTCGGAGTCTTTGTTCCGGATCCCGACCTTCGCGGAAAGCTCTTGCCTTTCCTCGAAAACTCCAACCTCGGCCTTGAAAAACTCGATTCGATTTCAGAAGACAACGGTGTGGTCTTCTACAACCAGAAAAACCTGGAGATGTCGAGAAAGAAACTCCAGCCGGTGCTGAACGATTTTTTTCAAAAATGATTCTGTTTCTCGCCGGTGTCTCTGGTATATCCCAGCACGGCCCTGTCTCCCTGGACGGCCCTATAGCCCAGGACGGCCCTTTTTTTAAAATTGGACAACTTATCCGCTTACTGTTACTATCTCACAAGGAGAGGACACAATGAATGAAAACACTGAGACCCCTGGAAAACAGGATCATGGTCGGATATTTCAACGGGTCGCCGGCAAAACCATCTTCCTGAGACACAGCCTCCTGCCGGGAGACCTGGGACGCATCATCACCTTTCATGCCGAACTCTACCACCGGGAACATGGCCTCGGTCCCCTCTTTGAAGGATATGTGGCAAAAACGATGGGAGACTTCGCCGCACATCGGAGGAGTCCTGATACGGGTGAGTATGCAGACGGCTCTTCAAAGCGCGAAAGAATCTGGCTGTTGTCGGAAGAGAATAGCACCGACCTTGTCGGATGCTGCGCCATCATCGACGGAGGGGAGAACAGGGCACAGTTTCGCTGGTTCCTGCTGGAACCGCGATACCGGGGTGCCGGACTGGGGCGAAAATTGCTGCAGGATGCGGTAGATTTTGCACGTATGGGCGGCTATGAAGAGGTTTTTCTCCTCACCGGTGATTTTCTTCCACCGGCGGGAAGGCTCTACCACAGCATGGGGTTCCGCATTACAGAAGAACATCCCTTCGATGGATGGGAGGTACCCAACAACGAACAGAAATACGTGCTGTCCCTGAAATAGGGAATGATCCTCCGGGTTACGAACACCCCGGAGAACCGTATGCACACAGTCCGACGGGAGGAGGTTTCCATGGACAAGAACAGAGGCACAATCCGCATGGGCATGATCGGGGGAGGTCCCGGTGCTCTCATAGGAAAAATACACCGTATCGCCGCAAGGATGGATGGCGAAGTGGAACTGGTGGCGGGGGTTTTTTCCAGGGATTTTGAAAAAACACAAAAGATCGGCAAAGAACTCCACCTCGATCCTGCCCGCTGTTACCCGAGCTATGAGGAGATGGCGAAACAGGAATCCCTCCTCCCGGAAGACAGGAGGATCGACTTCGTCTCTGTGGTCACCCCCAACAATACCCATTTTCCCATCTCCCGTCGGTTTCTCGAATCCGGCTTTCATGTGGTCTGTGACAAGCCTATGACCTTCTCCCCTGAAGAGGCGGAAAAAGTTGAGAGAGGGGTCGAAGGCACTGGAA
>CAZJIN010000317.1:0-4089 GCA_964545955.1 uncultured Sediminispirochaeta sp. | reverse complement strand
GGCCTACATCGACGCAAATATCACCGGCTTCCTCAATGTTCTCGAAGAGTGCGGTCGCGGAAAACCAAAGTTATCGGCGGATCGGGTCACCTCCAGCCCGCCGACCAGTGTCGCCCCGGCCTCTCCGAAAGATGCCGATCGCAGGACCGGCGCCATACCCCCCGCAGGCTCAGATGCCGGCTCGGCAGGCCAAACTGACCCCATCCCCCTGGTCTACGCGAGCAGCTCCAGCGTCTATGGAGAAAACCGGAAGACCCCTTTTTCCGAAATGGATCCCGTGGAAAGCCCTGTCAGCCTCTACGCGGTCAGCAAGCGCAGCAATGAGCTCATGGCCAGGACCTATAGCCGTCTCTACGGCATCCCCGCCGTGGGCCTGCGTTTTTTCACTGTCTATGGTCCCTGGGGACGACCCGATATGGCGCCGATCCTCTTTGCCGACGCGATCAGCGCCGGCCGACCGCTGCGGGTTTTCAACCACGGAGACATGCAGCGGGATTTCACCTACATCGAAGATATCGTAGAGGGAGTGGTACGGGTCGCCGAGGGCGTAGCCAGGGGAGCCGAGGGGCTCGCCGCCGGCAAAGACTCTATCGACCGGGGCCATAGAACCGGCCGGACCAACGCCGAAGGCGCTGCCGCCTCCGCTTCCCCTTCTGCAGAACGGGAATCGGATGGCCCTCCGTCACCTTACGCGGAGACCACACAGCCCCCCCATCGTGTCTACAACATCGGCCATGGCAGCCCCGTCCACCTCATGGATTTCATCCGGGAGATGGAGACTGCCCTGGGCCGCGAAGCTCGTAAAGAATACCTCCCCATGCAGCCCGGGGACGTGCCGGTCACCTGGGCGGACACCACCGCCCTCGAACGTGACTTCGGGTATCGACCAGCTACGGACCTGCCCACCGGTATTGGCCGCTTTGTAGAGTGGTACCGGGGGTACTACGGGAAATGACGAAGAGTGGGTCGAAGTTTGTGGTGTGCGGAAGGCCTCGACTGGAGGCGAAACCAGGCCTGGACATGGTTTCGAGGCTGGAACTCGCGACGATCAAACGTATCACGACAGGGAGGCCGATCTGCGCTTCACTGTCGTTTATGGAACATGATTGAATTATAGTTCGAGCTATTATAGCTTGAACTATAATGGCCGGTCGAACCAATTTGTCGCGCCGGACACCGCTCGTCGCGCAGCGCGCCCCCCGCGCGTTTTGCCGCGCCGGACACCGTTCGCCGCCCGTCCCTCCCGACACGGCTGGCACTTTCCCGCGCGCCCGGCTCATCTCGGTGCCACACTACATTGAGCAAAACATTCATGAAAAATCACCACGAACGTGTTAAAAGTTATACATCACCAAAGTGAAGGTAGAAAAGAATGAACAATACCACGCAAATATCAGTCATCGGACTGGGTTACGTTGGCTTTCCCCTGGCGATCCAGGCCGCTTCCAAGGGGCTCCTCGTCCGGGGAGTCGACAGCAACCCCGACACCGTCAAAGCCGTAAACAATGCACAACATTTTCTCCATGATCCCTTTGTCGTGGAGCGCCTGGCCCGCTGCGAGATGAAAGCGACCACGGAGTTCTCCTCCTCCGACGCTTATATTATATGTGTTCCCACCCCGGTGACTAATTTTTCCGACCCCGACCTTTCCTATGTAAAAAGCGCTGTTGAATCCGTCGCGGCGGTCATCGAGGACGATCAGCTGGTGGTGATCGAATCGACTATTAACCCTGGAGTTTCGGAAGAGGTGGTGGCCCCCATCCTCGAAGGGACCGGAAAAAAATACCACCTCGCCCACTGTCCTGAACGGATCAACCCGGGCGATCCCAAGTGGACCGTAGCCAATATCCCCCGCGTGGTCGGCGGTACCAACACCGAACCCACCCGCCGAGCGGCGGAGCTCTACCGTCGTATTATAGACGCCGAAATCACCGAGCTCTCCCAGATCGCCGCCGCCGAATCCACCAAGATTCTCGAAAACACCTTCCGAGACGTAAATATCGCCTTTATCAATGAAATGGCCAGGTCTTTCCACAAACTCGGTATAGATGTGAACGAAGTGGTCCGTGGTGCCTCCACCAAGCCCTTCGGTTTCATGCCCCATCTTCCCGGTATCGGTGTCGGGGGTCACTGTATCGCCGTCGACCCCTACTACATGATCGAGCGGGGCAAGCAGGTCGGCTTCGACCATATTTTTCTTAAACAGGCCCGCAAGATCAACTCCGAAATGCCCGAGTTCGCCCTCCAGCTCCTCCAGGATGGCCTCAACGAAGTGGAACTCCCCCTCAAGGGCACAACAGTCGCTGTCCTCGGCCTGGCCTACAAGCCGAACATCCGGGACGACCGTGAATCTCCCGCCTACAGCTTGCTTTCACAACTCAGACAAAAAGGCGCGAAGCTCCTGATTTTCGACCCATATTACCCGGAAAAATCCGATCGCTCGACCCTCGCTGAGACCCTCGCCGAAAGCCAGGCGGCGGTCATTGTCACCGCCCATCGGGAATTTCTGGATGAATCCCTCTATTCAGGACAAAAAGTGGTACTGGACGGTCGAAACTGCCTTGATAAAAACAAATTTTTTACTTCGGAGGTCGGCCCCAAAGGACATAAAGACCCCGATGGTAAAAAAGACCGAGGGGCGGGCTCGGCAGAAAGAGTCCTGAATGAACCCCGGGCTCTACAGGGGCCTAGGTATATCGGGATTGGGATTAGGGAGTAGGGAGAAGGCCTAAGCACAACAAGGCCCCCATAAAGGAGTATCTGGTTTGATAGTGAAGAAGAACAAATTTTCATGGCCCCATAAGGTTTTACTCGTATTCCTGTCTTTTCTTATTTTTGGTGGGGCAAAAATCTTTGCTGTTCCCCTGGACAGCATACTGAAGGATTACGAACTGCCGGCAACGGAAACACTTGAATGGACAGGCCGGGAAATCCCCGTACTGAACCTGTTGCCCGACGCACAGGGATCGGAATAGGGCAGCTTAGATGCGGATTCGAATAATTTAAGGTTATAGTAACGTTTTAATAAGAAAATTCCCGATAATTCGGTAAAATAGATATAAATCTCACTTTCAAGGACATATTAAGTCGTCTTTTTATTATTAAATCTCAAAAAACTTAACATAGGGCTTGCTGAACAACAGATAGGAATTTACAAGAGAAAGAATTAAGGGTAAAATTCTCTCATTAAGGTGCAAAGAAAACGAGTAATAAAGGCGAAAACCTTTGCACCTCGGGAGGGGTAATGTACCGAACTAAAGACGTCAGACAGCTCGAGATAGAGAACTTCTATCTACCATTTGGAGGACATCTAAATCCGAATAATCGGTGGGTGGAACTTTCACAACTGATACCCTGGGAAGAGTTCGAAGAAAAATACGCTGAGCATTTTGCAGAGCAGCAACTGGGTTGAATTGCAGCCAAACCATTTCGCATGGCACTCGGTGCACTTCTGATAAAAGAAAAACTTGGTGTCAGTGATAGAGAAACAGTTCAGCAAATCAGAGAAAATCATTACTTGCAGTATCTGATCGGGTTAGAAGGCTATCGAGACGAAGAGCCGTTTGACCCTACTTTAATGGTGCATTTTCGAAAACGAATTACAGCTGAAATGCTAAATGAGATAAATGAACGGATACACGAAGAGCAGGAAAAAAAAACGAGAAATTGAAAAAGAAACTGAAGCGGAAAAAGAAGCTGAGGTAGCAGAGGCGAAGAACAAAGGAAAATTACTGATTGATGCGACCTGTACACCGGCTGATATCAGTTACCCTACCGATTTAAACCTGTTGAATGATGGGAGGGAGAAACGCGAAGAGATTATCGACGTACTGCATGAACCACATAAGGGAAAGCAGAAAAGTTTGTATGATCAGAGGAGCCATAAGGTAGCCGATAAAAATGTGAGTATTAGTCAGCCCTATGTGCGCCCCATAGTAAGGGGAAAAACGAATGCAGATGTAGAGTTTGGAGCCAAGATTTCGTTTACTATGGCGGATGGCTACGCCTTTTTAGAGAAACTAAGTTTGGATGCATTCAATGAAGCTGGGGAGTTGAAAGAGCATATAGAAAATTACCACCGACGGTTTG
>CAZJIN010000316.1:0-4095 GCA_964545955.1 uncultured Sediminispirochaeta sp. | reverse complement strand
TTTCTTCATAGTTGTCCTGTATAGTAGCAGAAGCTGTTCGGGTTGTCAGTATGGGAACACTCTTTTTGGTTTTCCTAAGGAAACTCAGGGTCTTTCAGTCCAGGATATAGGCTGAAAGGTGTCCGACTCCGACCTCTTTAGACGGCGGTCGTGCCTCCCCGCACTTTGGTATCCCATGAGGACATCGGGGATGGGAAAAAAAAGGTAGGTAAGATCAAATTCCTACTTCAACTTGTCGGTCAGCATCTCTTCGAGGGCTGCTCCTTCCTGGATGATGGTTTCGTTGATCCCTGGTCCCCGGGAACTCCGTAATAACGCACACCGTAATCTTCGCTTCCCACTACGGCGATAACCGGAATTCTGTCAATCCCGTATTTTTTACCTCTTCCCCATCGGAGACAAAATCGTAAAATCGTATCTATTGATGACGTTCGGCACGGAAAGCCTGAATCAATTCCGGGAACTTGCCCGTCGCGCTGCGGAGCTCCGCCAGGTTGAATTTTTTGATGTTCCTTTCCAGGAGTTCCGCGTACACCAGCAGGTCCCGCGATTGATGCTGTTCGCCCTTTTCCCGCAGCATGAAGGCAAACTGCTGCCAGTCGTCTATAAAAAGGGAACTGCTTATATCTTTCCAAGTGGGGAGGGCTTCTTCTTCCAGCCAGATAAGGAGTTCTTCCCTTCGTTGGGCCCCTCCCGCGAAGATCTGATGATCTTCATCCTGGGGGATAGATTCGGACTGCGCAATTGCGCCCGGTTCATCTGCGGTATCTTCAGCAGCCTCAGCCTGTGTCAGGACCTTGACCCCATGAAACCCGATCGTAAACTGACTCCCCTTCCCGACTTCACTCTCAAGATCAACGGTACCACCCATCGCCTCCGTTAATTTACTGGTGATGGTTAGACCGAGACCGGTCCCTCCGTATTTTTCGGACTGCCCCTCTCTCTGTGTGAAGGCCTTGAAGATTGCGAGGCGATCCTCCTCACCGATCCCCGGTCCGCTGTCACGCACCTCCAAGAAGAGATCCACCATGCGCCCCATCTTCTGCCCGTTCGGGAGTGCACTGCCGGGTTTGCCGTACAACCTGACGGTGATAGTTCCCTCTTCCGTGAATTTAGCGGCGTTCCCCACGAGATTGTAAAGAATCTGGCGGAGTCTCTGTTTGTCGATATACACGATCTCCGGAGTACCCTCTTCAATAATTGTCTCGAAGTCCACCCCATTCTCCCTGATGCGGTAGCCGTAGGTAGCCTGAAGGTCTTGCATAAGCTCGTTCAGGTTGGTGGCGGTATTCTTGATTTTCATCATCCCCGCCTCGATAGCGGAGAGGTCGAGCAGGTCATTGATCAAATTGAGAAGCTGATTGCCGCTTCTCTTTATGATATCGAGGAACTTGTGGATGTCCGGATTGTCGGTTTCTTTATGAATCATATAGGTGTAGCCAATGACCGCGTTCATGGGGGTACGAATCTCGTGACTGATATTGGCGATAAAATCACTCTTTGCCCTGTTGGCCTTTTCAGCATCCTCCTTCGCCTGGATCAACTGGGCTTCAACCTCGCGTCGCACATGGACCTCTTCTTCGAGTTCTTTCATTTTTCTTCTCTCAATCTCCTGGGTCTTGAGAAAAAACCGTCTTCGTTGAGCACGATTGAGCTGATGAACGATAATAAACACAACAGCCGCGGCCGAGAACAGGTAAAAAACATAGGCCCATGTGGTGCGCCAGAAGGGAGGAATTACGTAGAGATCCAGGGCGAGGCCCTCCCGGTTCCAGACGCCATCGTTGTTGGAAGCCTTCACCCTGAAGGTGTAGTCTCCTGGAGGTAGATTCGTATAACTCGCGTATCGCCGAGTTCCGGAGTTTATCCAGTCTTCATCGAAGCCTTCCAGCATGTAGGCATACCTGTTTTTTTTTGGATTGACATAGTCAAGACCGGCAAATTCGAAGGCTATGAACTTGTCGCTGTAATCAATCTCGATTTTATCCACCCCGGCAAGGCTTTGTTGGAAGGACACCTCTCGATCAAAAATTTTAAAGGAAGTCAGGTACACCGGAGGAATATGGGAATTGGTCTCGATATCCCCCGGAATAATCTGATAAAACCCGTCGGTGACGCCGAAATAGAGTTCGCTTCCCGATTCATTAGAAAAATGTCCCCGGGAGAACTCCTGAGACCTGATCCCGTTGTCCTCATCGATGATTTGAAACTGTTCATTTTCCTTTGTAAAAAGAACCACGTTGTCCATAGTGCTGACCCACAATCTCCCGCGGTGATCCTCGAGCATCGCGTATATGGTGTTGGAGGAAAGTCCCTCCTCCAGTCCATAGTGGCTGAAAGAACCATCCTCAATGTGGTATCTGTTCAAACCTCCGCTTACCGTTCCGAACCACATCGTTCCGTCGCTATCCTCGAAGATAGTACGGACCGTATTGCTGGTCAGGGTAGCCGGATCGTTCTCATCATGGAAGAAGCGTTTGAAACTCCCCGTATTCCGATCCAGGAGGTTCAACCCGTTGTTGGTACCAACCCAAAGGTTGTTATTGCTGTCAATACACATCTCATAGATCAGGTTGTCACTCAGACTCTTCGGGTTTTCCGGTTCGTGGGTGTAGTAACTCATGGTTTCGGAAAACGGATCATAGCGGACCAAGCCGCCACTGTAGGTGCCGATCCAGAGGGCCCCGTCATAGTCTTCCTTCACATTGTACACAATCTGATCGGGGAGAGGATGTTCTGATTCTTCATCAAAAACCCTCTCAAAACGATCATTCTCACGGTCATAGAGATTGAGACCTTGATTGGTCGATACCCAGAGGTTTTTTCTGCTGTCTTCGTAAATATCCGTGACAATATCATTGCTGAGACTTCCTTCGACCTCCGGGTCGTGTCGATAGTGCACTATTCGATCGTTTTTCGCGTCGTAACGGTTCAAACCGCTGTTGTAGCTCCCGGCCCAGAGGACCCCGAAGGAATCACGATGGATGGCGGTTATTTTTCCCATGCTCAGTGAATCCGGATCATCTGATTTGTGGTACCAGTATCGGAAGCTGTTGTCGGGTTTCTTCATCTTATTAATCCCGCCGCCGTTCGTACCGACCCAAAGGACCCCGGATCTGTCCATGTGTAGAGAATAGATAATATTGTGGCTGATACCGTCGGATTCGCTTTTTTCAACAGTGTACTGTCGAAAATCCTTCGTGCTCGGATAAAACTCAATCAATCCGCCCCCCCAGGTACCGATGTTGAGCTCTCCGGATTTCTCGATATTCAGCGTATAAGTCCGGTTATCTGGAAGTTCAAAGTTCTCCGCCTTTCCTGAGGCGATATCAAAAAGCGAAAGGCCACCGCCGCCCCAGGTACCAAGCCAGAGCTCCCCGGGATCCCCCTGTCGAATCACCATAACATTATTGCTTGCTATACTCCGGGGGTCCTCTTCGCTGTGAGAATAGCCGACAAAATCATCAGTTTCAGTCCGATACATGTTGAGTCCGCCGTAGGTTCCGATCCAGACACGCCCCCGGCTGTCTTCATGGAGCGCGCGGACCGTGTTGTGATTGAGACTGTGGGGGTCATTCTCATCCGTATAGTAGTGTTTGAAGGTTCCGGTGTTCTCATCGAGAAGATTCAGGCCGTTCAGGGTTCCCACCCATAAACGATCGGCACTGTCCCGAAGAATAGTGACTACCACGTCGTTGGAAAGGCTGCTGACATCATTCGGAATATGGCGGTATCGCGTAAAGGTCTCGGTCCGCAAATCAAACCTGTTGAGCCCCTGGTAGGTACCTATCCATAGTACATCATCATCCATGAAAAGGGTCTGTACGAGATCATGGGAGAGAGAATTACTGTTGAAGGGCTTCTTTTTGTAGACCTTAAAGTCATATCCATCATACCGGTTCAAGCCTCCCTGGGTACCGAACCATAGGAATCCCATAGAATCCTGTACTATTCCGGATACCGCCTGGTTTGAGAGTCCATCCTCTTTATCGATACTCTCAAAAAAAACATAGTTCTCCCCGGGGAGATTGACTACAATGAAGGTGAATAGCAAAAAAAATAAGAACAGGATCTCAACTTTCCTCATTCTTCTTC
>CAZJIN010000315.1:0-4109 GCA_964545955.1 uncultured Sediminispirochaeta sp. | reverse complement strand
GCGTCAATGATTTCGGGGAAGGAGAGGTGGGCACTCATGATGGCGGGAAGATCGTTTTTTATGAGGAAGCGATACGGGAGGAGATCCCTTTCCCAGAGGGTCTTAAAATCGGTATGGATGACCGGAAGGGTACCGTGGGAATCCTCCGTCGCGTTCCCATGTCCCGGAAAATGCTTCGCCGTGGAGATGATTCCGGCCTTCTGCAGACCGCGGTAGTAGGCCAGGGAAAGATTTGCCGTGACAACGGGATCATCGGAAAATGCCCGGGGGCCGATCACATGGGCGTCCTTGTTGGCATAGACATCGACGGTAGGGGCGAAGTTCATGTTGATTCCCAGGACACGCAGCTCTTTACCGATGTGCAGCCCCGTATAATAGGCATCATAGGGAAGGCCCGTTGCGCCGATGGCGATATTTCCCGGGGTCACCGATGTTTCACCCTTCACATGGCGAACCCATCCACCTTCCTGGTCCGTTGCGATAAAAAGGGGAATCCTGAATTCAGTAGCAGTTGCCTCTTTCTGCATTCTCGAGATACTGAGGCCAAGGTCCTGGAGATCCTCCGCGTTCCACCCGAATATCTTGATTCCCCCGATTCTTTTTTTTGATATCCATTCGAGGATTTCCGGTGAAGGGGTGCGGCCGTAATATCCGAGGATGAAGGTCTGTCCGAGAAGTTCAGTATCGTCCATGGATTCCACGATTGTGTCGATCAGCTCATCTTCGGGTAGGTGGGAATAAAAATCAGGAGCCGACCACAGTGGGGCGGCTCCGAAGAGTACTATTAAAAAATGCACCAGGGACACAAAAAAAAGTGTTTTTTTGTATTTTTTTTTACCTGATAAACCGTTGTTCATTCAAATCCACTATAAGAGCTGTGTATTGGTCGTGAAAAATCTCGTATTCGACGAAGGTCTATTCGTAGGCCTCCCCCTTTATAGCATCGATTCGTTGTGACGCGCAATGGGTGGCGACAGCCCCTTCTCCCGCGGCGACTACAAGCTGACGAAACGGGGTCGAGCGGACATCTCCGACAGCAAAAAGGCCCTTCGTGTCGGTTTCCATATTCTGATCGGTGAGTACATACCCGGCTTCATCCTTCGGCAGGTCCGGAACCAGTCCCGTCTGGGGAATGGAACCAACGAATACGAACACCGCTTCCATATCTTCCTCATAGTTCTCACCGGTTTCGACATTTTCGAGGATGACGCTTTTAACCTTCATATCCCCTTTGATTTCCTTGACGATGGTATTGAAGCGAACCTCGATATTGGGGTTTTTGAGTACCCTGTCGGCGAGGGATTTCTGAGCGCGAAAACGATCTCTTCGATGTACCATTATCACTTTGTCGGTGAGATTTGCCAGGAAGCCCGCTTCATCACAGGCGGCGTCACCACCTCCCACTACGAGCATTTTTTTGTTCTTAAAAAAAGGACCGTCACAGGTCGCGCAATAGGAGACCCCCCTACCGGAAAACTCCTTCTCTCCGGGAACATCGAGCTTGCGATGCTGTGCTCCGGTACTGATTATGACCGAATAGGTGGTGAAGTTTCCCTTCGCAGTTTCAACGGTGAATATTTCGCCGTCTTTTTTGATGGATTTGGCCGTACTGATTAGAAACTCGGCACCGAAATTTTTAGCCTGCTTTTCCAGGAGCTGTGCAAATTCTCCTCCGTTGACCGGTTCGGGAAAGCCGGGGTAGTTCTCCAGGTCTCCGATGATCAAGCATTGTCCACCCGCGGCCATCTGCTCGATCAAAAGTACCTTGAGATTTGCCCTGGCCGCGTATTGTGCCGCGCTGAGTCCGGCCGCGCCACCCCCTATTATAATAAGGTCCCTGTCTACTTGCATCCGTGTTCCTCCTTGTAGGTTTTTAAGCCTGGGATATTCTTTTTAAGTGTTGTGATGCTAATATAAGAAAAGATTATTGGAGAATCAAGTCATAGGTAATACATTGTATCACCTCCAGGGGAATCCCTTTCACTTTTTCTAAACTCTCAATTTTCCCGGTCGATGATAGAAGTAGGAGAATTGAATGATGGAAACGGTGAATCAACTCACAAAGGTTCTGAGGCAGGAAGTGGAGGGTTTTACCGCCGCTGTGCAGAGAGCTGAAAAAATACGCAGCAGCATTTTCAAACACGACTGGAAGACCCTTTCCCACAACTTGGAGAGGATGGAACGAGTCTCGGGATATCTGACTGCTCTCGAGAAGGAAAGAGTTCATATTTTTGAAAAAATGCGGAGTGAAGTAGGGGCGGAAAGGGACTCAGGTTTCTATACGGTGATAGTCCAACTTCCACAGGAGGAGCAGGACGGACTTTCTCATCTCTTCAGACAGTTGAAAAGCCTGGTACTGCAGCTGCAGGGGCTCACCTGGTCCATCGACGCATATACGAGAAGCCTGTCTTCCACGATTTACGATATCCTGCAGGAGGTTTTTCCCCACCGCAGGGGCACCTTGTATTCAAAAACAGGCCATAAGCGGAGCAATGAGAGTGATCCGCTTGTGGTAAATCGGCAATTATAAGAGGAGTGCCACGATGCATTCAACTTTTACGGGGATAGAGATTGGAAAAAGGAGTCTCCTAGCCCACAACCAGGCGCTGTCTACCATAGGACACAACCTGGGGAATTCGGCGGTAGACGGGTACAGCCGCCAGCGGATCGAAATGAAAGCCTTCGATCCGATTTTTATGCCTGGTTTGAACCGGGCGGAGACGGCCGGGCAGCTCGGGCAGGGGGTTACCGCCGAGAGAATAGAACGAGTACACGATGAAATCCTGGAAAAACGGATTGTAAGCCAGGCGAATGGAAAGGGATACTGGGAAACCAGGGATAAATATATTCTTATGGTGGAAAAGGTCTACAACGAGCCGGAGGAGATATCGATTCGGGCGAATATGGACCGGTTCTGGGATTCATGGCAGGAATTGTCGATGTACCCCGAGCAGACTTCCGCCCGACACGCGGTTCTTCAACGCGGGCAGACCCTTATGGACAGTATACACAACAGGTATGAGGGTCTTACGGAAATACGGGATATGCTCGATCAGGAGGTAAATGCCGCGGTGGGGAGGATCAACTCCATTTTGAGCGATATATCCGGAATAAACGAACAGATTGTAAAGATCAAGGCGATGGGAGACAATCCAAACGATCTGCTCGACCAACGGGACCGCCTGGTGAAGGAACTGTCAACTATCGTCAATATCACAGTGGACGGTCGCGATCCCGATGAATTCACCATTCACACCGACGGCATGCATCTACTCCAGGGGAGGGTAGTCAGCCCTTTGCAGGCCGAGCCGAATCCTCAGAACGAAGGGTATACGGATGTACAGTGGCGCTCAAACGGGGAGCAGTTTTTCCCCGGAGGGGGAAGTCTGGCTTCGTTGCTCCAGCTGCGGGATGGTGATGTGAGGGATGAAATACAGGATCTGGATATGATGACGGTGAATTTTATCGACATGGTCAACGTTATTCATCGCAATGCCTATGGAAAAAATGGAAAAACAGGGCAGGATTTTTTCTCAGAATGGCCCTTTGTCAACAATGTGAGTGGAAACTATGATCGCAATGGTGACGGGCAGTTTGATTCAACCTATATCTTTCGTATCACCGGAGAAAATGCGCTTCAGTCTCAACAACAGATCGGACTTGAAGGGACGATTTCGCTGTCGGGACCACAGGAGAACGTGGAGATAAACTACTTCCCAACGGACACGGTGGAAGATCTCATAAAAAGAATAAACACCTCCGGCGCGGAGGTAGTAGCCCGCCTTGATGAGAATAATCTCCTCAACCTGAAGGCTTCCCCGGCCGCGGATATCGAAAACCCCGATTTTGTAGTGAGGCATGTTGAGGATTCGGGACAGTTTCTGGCCGGGTACGCGGGCATCCTGGCGCAGAACGGACCCGAAGGCGCTTACGAGTGGGCGCAGGCGGACGCGGTGACAGCCCTCCGGGGAGGAGAAACGGGTTACGCCGTGGCCCCCCTGTCTCATCCTTCGGGCTGGATAGAGCTGAGTCCGGGAATCCGAAATGATCCAGACAGTATTGCAGCGGGGTCCGGACGGAGCAACGGCCCCGCAGATACCGGTGACGGT